>JAPPOI010000227.1:819-3612 GCA_028818055.1 Boseongicola sp. | reverse complement strand
CTACATAGATTTATCGCAAACAGATGCGGGGCGTGATCTCAATCGGTCACTTTTTGCAGGTTTCAACGCCATGTTTGATGAGATTTCGTTTCGATTAGGCGCTGCGGCGTCGCAGTTCGCTTTAAGTGAAGATCTTTGAGAAAAACCGGCGGTCTTAACGCTTGACTTTGTAAGGTCATCGGTGAATAAGCCGGGTCTCGGCGGGGGGACCCGCCTTTTTATGTTTTACCAACGTCCTTAACCGGGGCGCGCAGTTCGAGGCGGCGAAAGCCGAAAACGCCTGAAAAGGGGCCGAAGAGCGCGGATAGATGAAGGAAGATCACATGTTTGCGGTCATGAAGACCGGTGGCAAGCAGTATCGGGTCCAGGCAGGAGATATGCTCCGCGTGGAGAAGCTTGCAGCAGACGCCGGCGAAACAATTCAATTCAACGAAGTTCTGATGGTTGGTGCAACTGTCGGCACGCCTCTTGTCGATGGCGCAGGCGTTCAGGCCGAAGTCGTTGATCAGATCAAGGGTGAGAAAGTCATCCACTTCGTAAAGCGTCGCCGGAAGCATTCGTCGAAGCGCACCAAAGGACACCGTCAGCAACTGACGCTGGTTAAGGTCACCGAGATTCTTGAAAAAGGTGCTGAGAAATCTGGCGTGAAAGCTGCCATTGGTGCTGGATCGGTTGCAGGCGTGGCTGTTGCCGCTGCAGCAGCGAAAAAGCCAGCGAAGAAGGCTGAAGCGAAGAAAGAAGAGCCAAAGAAAGCTGCTCCTAAGAAGGAGGCGGCGCCAAAGGCTGAAACCAAGAAGGCAGCACCGAAGAAGGCCGCTGCTGGCGCAGATGATCTCAAGAAGCTGAGCGGCGTAGGCCCGGCACTTGAGAAGAAACTGCACGAAAACGGCGTCACATCGTTCGCACAAATCGCGGCATGGAACGCAGATGACATTGCCGACATGGACGACAAACTGTCGTTCAAAGGCCGGATCGAGCGCGATGGCTGGGTAGAACAAGCCAAAGCTCTTGAAGCCGAAAAGGAGTAACGAGATATGGCACACAAAAAAGCAGGTGGTTCCAGCCGTAACGGCCGCGACTCAGCTGGTCGTCGCCTTGGCGTGAAAAAATTCGGCGGCGAAGCCGTCATTCCGGGCAACATCATCGTGCGTCAGCGCGGCACCAAATGGTGGCCGGGTGAGAACGTTGGTATGGGCAAAGACCACACCATCTTCGCCACAGCCGAAGGTTCGGTACAGTTCCACAAAGGACTGAAAGGCCGAACATTTATTTCGGTACTCCCAGTGGTGGAGGCAGCAGAATAAGCCGATCCTGATAGGCTCAAAGTTTTGGGGGATCGGTGCAAACCGGTCCCCCTTCAACTTTTAGGGATCGGGTTGTACGAAAGTCGATCGGTTCCCACTTGAATTTTACCTGATGTGCCGAGGAGGGCGGCGTGTCGTGACGGAGGCAAAGGAGGACGCCCCGTGAAAATTGATACGATTGTAAATCAGCCCGTCGTTGAAACCGAGCGTTTGATCCTGCGGCCCGTTCGGCGTGCAGACGCAGGCAATTTGGAGCTCTTTGGTGGCGATAAACGCGTGGCCGAGATGACGCGCAATATCCCACATCCTCTTCCTCCTGGTGCGATTGATACCTTTATCGGCTCTGCGCTGGCGGAAGACCGAACCGAAGACATTTGGGTTATGGATGGATCACCTTCGGGTTTGGGTGAATTCCTTGGCCTGATCGGCCTTGAACAAATGGACCGCAAACAAAGTGAGGTCGGCTATTGGGTCGTTCCTGCGTTTTGGAATACCGGACTGGCGTCTGAAGCGGTGTCCGGTTTGGTCAACGCAAACCCCCATAACGATACCACGATGTTTGCCAGCGTTTTTCAGGATAACCCTGCTTCGGCACGCGTGCTCACCAACACCGGATTTGAGTATCTTGGCGATGCCGAGGCGTTTTCGGTTGCCCGCGAGACCCCGGTGCCGACCTGGACCTATCTGAAGCGCTTGGACGGCTAACACATGTATTCCGCGGCGCTTCCCACATTGAGGACGCCGCGGCTTACCCTTCGGCCCCTCACAGAAAAAGACGCTGATGCCATTGTGGATGGTGTCGGAAATTATGACGTCAGCCGATGGCTTGGACGCGTTCCTTATCCTTATGGATTAAGCGACGCGCATGAGTTCCTTGAGCGGGTTAAGAGTGAATGTCTCCCAATCTGGGCCATCGAAAATGACGATGGTCTGATCGGGCTTGTTGGTTTGGATGAAGAGCTTGGGTATTGGCTCGCGCGGCCGGCGTGTCGAAAGGGATACGGGTTCGAGGCTGCACATGCAGTTATCGACCATTGGTTCTCGGACCCAAAGTCCGGCGATCTTGTTTCCGGTTACTACGACGATAACCACAGGTCGCAACGCGTGCTATCCGCGCTAGGCTTCAAGGAAGTTGGGCGTAGTGCGAGATTTGCAAAATCGCTGTCTCAGGAAGTTCCGGGAACCGACGTCGTTCTGACCCGCGCAGATTGGCGCGCGCGAATGGACTTTCACATTGAGAGCGACCGACTGACGCTGCGACCTGTACAAGAGGCAGATGCGGCGGAATTTGCCGCGTCACTGACACCAAGTGTGGCCAGAAACCTGCTTCGGTTCACGGCTGGCATGGAAACAACTGACATCCGTGCCATGATACCGAAAATGACGTGGAAAGGGTTGCCGGGCTTCACATTGGCCATCGTGCATGAAGGCAAGTTTGCTGGAACAATCGGGTGTGGAGGCTCTCCGGTCGGATTGGGGTACTTCCTTT
>JAPPOI010000227.1:0-809 GCA_028818055.1 Boseongicola sp. | reverse complement strand
CCTTTCACAAGAGCTTTGGGGCAAGGGCCTTATGACTGAGGCTTTGCAAGCATTTCTTCCAGAGCTATTCGACCGATTACCGGTCAATTGTTTGGTTGCCGATCACTTTGAAGATAACCCAAACAGCGGATCTGTTTTGCGCAAGGCAGGCTTCGTAGAAACCGGCATTTCAATGGGAAGATCAAAAGCAAGGGTTGAGCCTGCGCCCGTGATCACCTACGCCCTTCACCGAGATAACCTTAAGGTGCCGTTGTGAAATTTCTGGACCTAGCACGTGTAACAATCCGCTCAGGTAGTGGTGGAACCGGCTGTGTCAGCTTCCGGCGCGAAAAGTATATCGAATATGGCGGACCCGATGGCGGCGATGGCGGGACAGGTGGCAGTGTCTTTGCCGAGGCGGTCGATGGCCTGAATACTCTGATCGATTTCCGCTATCAGCAGCATTTCTTTGCAAAAAATGGCCAACATGGAATGGGCCGGCAAAGAACTGGCAAGGACGGTGATGATATTGTCCTGAAGGTGCCTGTCGGGACCGAGATCCTCGACGAAGATGAAGAAACGGTTCTGGCCGACTTGACGGAGGTGGGCGAGCGGGTGCTTCTCGCCAAGGGCGGTAACGGCGGCTTCGGAAACCTTCACTTCAAATCTTCAACGAACCAAGCTCCGCGCCACGCCAACCCGGGTCAGCCGGGCGTAGAACGCGAGATTTGGCTGCGTTTGAAGTTGATCGCCGATGCCGGACTTCTTGGGCTTCCGAACGCGGGGAAGTCGACATTCCTTGCTGCGACCTCGAACGCGCGGCCCAAGAT
>JAPPOI010000287.1 GCA_028818055.1 Boseongicola sp. | reverse complement strand
CTTCAAGCGCACGAGCACGTCGCTCGTGGCGATCCTGACCGCGCATCTCTAAAGGAAAGGCGATATTCTCAAGCACAGTCCGGTTCGGAAGCAATCCAAACGACTGGAAAACCATGCCCATCTTCGAGCGCCGAAGATCGATAAGTTCTTTTTCCGAAAGCGACGCAAGATCCGCGCCTTCGACCTCAATTGTGCCGCCCGTGATATCATGCAACCGCGAGAAGCAGCGCACCAACGTCGACTTGCCAGAACCGGAAAGTCCCATAACCACAAGCATTTCGCCGCGAGACACATCAAGGGACACGTCCTTAACGCCCGCAATGTAGCCATCTGCGCGAATATCCTCGTACCCATGCGTTGCCGGCATGGTCTTTAGATAGGATTCCGGCTTTGGTCCGAAGAGTTTCCAAACATTGCGCGCAGTGATGACAGGCTGGGACATTTTTCTTTTTCTTTTTTATAGGAGTGCCCGCCCCGAGTCTGTCGGGACGGGCAAGACACCAAATAGTTAGCGTTTAGCCTGTGCAGGCATCAACCCATGGCTGGATGAGGTCGCGGTTGGCGGCGAGATACTCTTCAGCTGCCTCTTCCGGCTCAAGCTCATCCGTGTCGACCAGCTTGGCCATCTCGGAAACCTGTGCGTTGTTGAACGTCATGTTCGACAGAACACAGTAAGCAGAAGGCCACTTCGAGGTCATCTCGTAGTTAGCAACCTTGCGCAGGTAACCACCCTTCGGGTTGCCACAGTCATACAGCGCTTCTTTGTTCGGACCCTTTGTTGGGTCTGTATCGCAGCCAGCTTCCCACTCTGGGAATTCAACGAATTCGCCAGGCCATACAGCTTCGGCAAAGTTAGGCGACCAGTTGAAGACAACGATCGGCTTTTTGTCAGCTTCGGCTTGGCCGATGTGCGCCCAAAGAGCTGCAGCAGAACCAGCGTTCACAACAACGAAGTCCATGCCCAGAGCTGCGACGCGCTCTTGACCGTGCTTCAGCCAGTCAACTGGTCCGTCAAGATACATGCCTTTGTCGCCGGACTCCGCAGTCTTGAACAGGTCTGCGCATTCGTTCAGAGCTTCCCAGCTTGGAAGGCCTGGGCAAGCATCCTTGGTCCACATTGGGTACCACCAGTCTTCACGGGTTTCGACGTCGTGTGCACCAGCGTCAACCAGTCCACCTTTCGCCAAAGCCGCGCGGTAAGATGCGCCAAATGCGCCTTCCCAGACTTCAAGCTCGAGCGTTACGTCGCCAAGACGAACCGATTCATATACGGCCTGGCTGTCAGTCGTAACGTATTCGACGTTCAGTCCCATTTCTTCGTAAACTTGGCCGAGAAGGTTCGACATCACAATCTGGCTCGACCAGTTGTGGATTGGAATGATGATCGGATCAGAGCTGTCCTGAGCCATAGCGGCGACAGGAGCAGCTGCGATTGCTGTCACCATCATCATACGTGTCATTGTTTTCATCGTTTTCTCCCTGATTTGGTAGGCAGGTGCTCCCTGCCCGCGATGATTTTCTGTTGAACGGGTTTGTCCCGTTTCTAGTTCGGTTTGCTCACACTTGGAGATAGTCTTCCAAGCTGTCGTCCAGCGCGTCCTTCCACGGAGTGTGGTGCGGTGGCGCCTTTGTTCCGGTCATCGGGCTAACATAGCCATAATTCCGGAATTCCATAATCCCTTTCTTCTTGTGTTTCTTCCATTCGTAGAACGCCTGATTGGCGGCCTCGATATCGAAACTCGGGTAATCGGTCTCGTCGATCAATTCCTGTGTGTATGCCCCCTGGTACGCTATGCAGGCATAGTCGTCTTCCAAGGCGTCCTCGTCGGCTTGGCGTTTCTGCCAATCCGCTTCCATGGTTGCGGCATCCGGTAGATCGATCTTTCCCATGATCGCGTCGCGCACCCACCAGGCTTGCGCGTCGAACATGTTGAATGTGAACCATTGGTCCTGCATGCCAAGATAAAACATGTCAGGGTTTCCTGTGTAGACGACGCCTTTGTAGAGGTCATCTGCAGCCAGCCGGTTCGCAGTTTTCAATCGAAGATCGTCCGGCAGGAATGGGAAATGGTGTTTGTATCCGGTGCAAAGGATGATCGCATCGACATCCTTTGACGTTCCATCAATAAAGTGAGCCGTCTTTTTCTCGACCCGATCGAGCTTGGGCACCTCTTTCCAGTTGTCTGGCCAATCATATCCCATCGGGGCTGTACGGTGCGCGACCGTCACCGATTTGCAGCCGTACTTCCAGCATTGCGAACCGATGTCTTCCGCCGAATACGAAGTTCCAAGGATTAGGATATCCTTGCCTTCGAATTCCCGTGCGTCGCGGAAATCATGGGCGTGCATAATGCGCCCGTTGAAGGTTTCAAAACCGGGGTAATGTGGCACATTCGGAAAGCTGAAGTGTCCGGTCGCCACGATCACATGATCGAAGACTTCGCGAGTTTCGGTGTCAGATTTTCCGTCACGTGCCGTAACTTCGAAACCACCGTCGACGGCGCGCACATCGCGGACCACCGTATCGAACTGGATCCACTTGCGAACACCGGCTTTCTTCACGCGGCCTTCGATGTAATCAAAAAGAACGGCGCGTGGTGGATACGACGCGATAGGTTTCCCAAAATGCTCTTCGAAGGTGTAGTCGGCAAACTCCAACCCTTCCTTCGGACCATTGGACCAAAGATAGCGATACATTGAGCCGTGGCACGGGTTGGCGTGCTCATCCACGCCGGTGCGCCACGTATACCGCCACAGGCCACCCCAATCCGCCTGCTTTTCGTAACAAACTATCTCGGGAATATCCGCGCCATTTTCAGCCGCAGACTGAAAGGCTCTAAGTTGTGCAAGTCCTGATGGCCCTGCTCCGATCACGCATACCCGCTTTGTCATTTATACTCCCTCCACGATAGTTTGGACGCTTGTCGATGCCGACATGCGAAGAGCCTTGGCTTCCGCATATTCCTCGGAATGATACCAGTTCCGAGCGGCATCAAAACTAGGAAATTGGATCACGACATTTCGATCACCAGGAGGTGTGCCTTCATAGCTTTCAGAGCGGCCACCACGCACTATGAAGCGGCCACCGAACTTTTCGACAATCGGCTGCACCATAGCGACGTAACGCGGATACGTATCGGCGTCTTCAACATTGATTTGAGCGATGACGTATCCGGCGGGCACTTTAGCGGACCTCCGGTTCTGACGTTGAGGCGCTCCAATCGGGCACAAATGCCAGGATTTCCGTGTCCGGTGGAATCGCGGGATTGAAAAGTGCGTTATGCGCCATCGTCGATTGATGGAGCGGATTGTGAGAAGCGAGCTTCCACACTTTGCATTCAAGATCGAAGACTTGAGCAAAGGCATCGAAGCGAAGTCGAACGATTTCCGCTTCTCGGATCTTGGTTGCCCCCGGTGAGCCCGGAGGAAACGTTGCCGTCAGAATATCTGAGAACTCGGACGCCTTTTGATAGTAGGCCGACGAAAAGAACCGAATGGCCTGGTCGCGTCTTTGGGCCGGATCGTTAGTTTTTGACGCCATATGCTGAAGTTCCGGCTTGACTGTATAGCCCGGAGACTTGTTAAGAATTGTGATGATGTGACCCAGAGGCTA
>JAPPOI010000090.1 GCA_028818055.1 Boseongicola sp. | reverse complement strand
CGGAGACAGAGACCCTAAATGAAACTCCGCTCGCTCTATCGGCAAGACCCATCCGCCCGTAAACTCGTCAACGAAGGCGTCGCCAACGTCAATGATGGCACGTCGTCTCTCGCTAGAGATGTTCTGCGTTATGAGCTCGAGACCTTTGTATGCGACGGGCAATATGGCTCAGGTATGGCGCATATCCTTGATACTTATCTGAAAAACATTGATCAGGCGCAGCAACCTGCTGTTTGGGTCAGCGGCTTCTACGGATCTGGTAAATCACACATGGTGAAGATGCTGCGCGCACTTTGGATGGACACAACTTTTGACGACGGCGCGACAGCGCGAGGCATAGCAGACCTACCTCAAGAGGTTCGCGATCACCTTAAGGAATTGACGGTCCAGTCTCGTCGCTATGGCGGCCTTCATGCAGCTTCCGGGACGCTGGGGGCTGGTGCCAGCGGCAGCGTACGCCTCGCTCTTCTTGGAATAGTGTTCAGATCAGTCGGTTTGCCGGAGCAGTATCCTCTCGCTCGGTTCGTAATGTGGTTGAGGAAAGAGGGAATAGAAGACCGGGTTCGCGCACACATAGAGGCAGGTGGTTTAGACTGGGAGGAGGAGCTGGCAAATTTCTACGTCGCAGAAGGTCTTCATGCGGCACTTGTCGAAGCCAAACCGCAACTTTTTGCCTCATCCAATTCTATGGTTGATGCTCTTCAAAATACCTATCCGAATGTTCAGGACGTTTCCAACCAGGAAATGATCTCCGCCATACGGGCCGCAATTTCACGCGAAAACAAACTTCCTCTTACCCTGGTTGTACTCGACGAAGTGCAGCAGTTTATCGGCACCAGCGGTGACCGAGCGATCGAAGTGCAAGAAATGGTCGAAGCGGTCGTCAAAGACGAAAGCCTTGGCGGCAAACTCACCTTTGTCGGAACCGGTCAGACCGCGGTCACTGGTACGCCCACACTCGCAAAGCTCCAGGGTCGCTTCACTATCCGCATTGAGCTTTCAGACACGGACGTCGATGCTGTGGTGAGGCAAGTTATTCTTGCAAAAACGACTGAGGCCTCACCCAAGATTGAAGCCATGATGCAGGAGAACCTAGGTGAGATATCAAGGCATCTGAGTGGAACTAGCATTGGCCATCGGCAAGATGACGTTGCTTTCTTTGCGCAGGACTATCCAATCCTTCCAGTCCGTCGGCGCTTCTGGGAAGCGGCCAATCGAGTTCTGGACGCATCAGGCACCGATAGTCAACTTCGCAACCAACTAAGCCTTATTCATAAGGCGATCAGAGAAAGTGCTGATAAAGATGTCGGGTTTTCGGTCCCTGCGGATTTCCTCTATTTTGATGGGGCAGATAAGCTTTTGCAGGCGAGGATCCTGCCGCGAAAGCTGCACGAAAAGACCATGTCTTGGATGCATGGTAGCGAGGATGAAAAATTAACCGCTCGCGCCTGTGGCGTTGTGTTTCTGATCAACAAAATCAGTAGCAGTAACTCTGAAATTGGGATCAAAGCGACGATTGACACAATCGCGGACCTGCTAGTCGAAGATCTTCCAACGGGCTCTTCGGGGCTACGAAGCAAACTCCCCAAGCTGCTCGACGTATGCGACCTTATCATGCGCGTTGGCGATGAGTATAGAATTCAGACAGAAGAAAGCTCGGCTTGGAACGACGAATTCCTCAGTCAGAAAGCTACGCTGGCGAACCAATCCCATCGCATCGAAGCAGAACGCGATGACCTTATCCGGAAAAAATTTGGCGCTCTCGTCGGGCGTGTGTCGCTGCTTCATGGCAACTCAAAAGTGACACGGGATGTGAGCGCGATCTTCGATCCAACGCTTCCGCCCGATGCCAACAAGAGGATCTATGTATGGATACGTGACGGCTGGGCAACTGATGACAATTCCGTTCGAGCGGACGCGCGTCAGGCCGGCAATCAATCCCCCACTGTATTTGTCTTTATTCCCCGACGCTCTGCAGATGATCTGCGGAACAATATTCTCGAGTTCAAGGCGGCTAGTGCGACTCTTGATAAGCGTGGCGCTCCAGATACCCCAGAAGGCAAGGAAGCGCGCGGCGCAATGGAGACCATACGTCAGGTTGCCGAAGCGAAAATCAACGAATTGGTCTTGGAGGCCATGTCCGGCGCCCGCGTATTCCAAGGAGGAGGCAACGAGCTGACCGGGGATGGGCTACAGGCAACAGTTACTGAAGCCGCTGCGAACTCGCTCACCAGGCTCTACCCCCAGTTTGCGGTCGCAGACAATACCGGCTGGTCCAAGGTGTATGATAATGCCCACAAGGGAGCGCCGGACGCCCTGAAGGCAGTCGGCCATGAAGGGGAACCTGAAAAGAATGCAGTCTGTAAAGCCGTCCTATCGTTCATCGCTGGAGGAAAGAAAGGGACGGACATTCGTGATCATTTTGAGGGTCCGCCGTTTGGCTGGTCACGGGATGCGGTCGATGGCGCACTGCTTGCCCTTCTTGTTTCCGGGTTGATCAGAGCAGAGGATGAACAACACCGCGCTTGCGACGCAAAAAAATTGGAGCGCAAATCGATTGGCAAGGCGTCATTTATTGTCGAAGCCACGACCATCTCGACACCTCAGCGCATTCAAATTCGAAAGGTTCTTCAGAAGGTCGGCCTTACTGCGAAACAAGGTGAGGAACTTTCGTCAATTCCCCAGTTTGTTCAAAACGTCACGGACCTCGCCAATCGCGCGGGCGGTGACGCTCCAAAACCGAAGACGCCCGAACTCTCGTTGATCGATGATATCAGACGTGCCTCCGGCAACGAGCAGCTCTTGTCCATCTATAACAGCAGAGACGAGCTCACATCCTCAATCGATGCCTGGACTCTCCAGGCCAACGAAATCGACACTCGGTGGCCCAGCTGGGAGACCCTGCGACGACTTGCAGAAAGGGCCAATGGCCTGACTGATGCTGATGTTCTGCGGACACAAGTTCAGGCGATCGAGGATCAGCGTCAATTGTTGGCTGATCCGGATCCCATGAAACCGCTGGTGGCGAGTTTCACACAGATGCTGCGTGACGAACTTAATCGTCTCGTTGAGGCTTACAAACAACAGCACGAAGCTGGAATGGCGAAGCTAAAGGCCGACGATAACTGGCAGAAGCTTCAGCCTGATCAGCGTAATCGCCTTCTCGCCGAACAGAAACTCACCAACAGTGACATGCCGGAAGTGAAGGTCGGCAGCTCGGCCGAAGTTCTTCAGACGCTGCAGACCCTGACTCTGTCCGCATTTGAAGACCGCGTGAAGTCGCTCTCATCCCGTTTCAATGAAGTGCAGACCCAGGCGGCGGAGATGATGGAGCCAACGGCCAAGACCATCCATCTTCCCAGCCGCACGCTGAAGTCCGAGGCGGACCTCGAGGCCTGGCTCGACGAGACCCGCAATGACCTTGCCGCAGCCCTTGCCCAGGGCCCCGTGATTATTCGATAGGACGCCTGTATGCAGCCGCTTGAAAAGACCCTCAGAAATCAACTGGAGCGCACCGTTAAAGCGGCGCGGACGGTGGCAGAAGACGCTGCCGAGGCGGCACTACAGCAGCTGGGCGTGGGCGAAGCATCCGCTTTCCCACACCTCTCGGAAG
>JAPPOI010000156.1 GCA_028818055.1 Boseongicola sp. | reverse complement strand
AAATCAGACGCGGTCTTGGCCCTTATCGCGAGGTATTAATTGCCGATCGCAGAAGTGTCGCACTTTCATTTGATACGGTTCAGGTGAAAGAAGCTGAGCCCGGACAAGAATTTCTCGAAGGCATTGGATTGAGCGCGAATGATCACGCGTTGTCCGATTGGCTCACTAGAGAACGTGGTGCGGCGCAACCTGCGGCGCCGTCTGTTCCGTATGTTGCTGCGCCTCCACCAGTTCACAAGAAACCCAAAATCTACTTTCAGACGGCTGGTGATGTTCAGCAGCTGAAACTGATTGAGGACATTTTCGTTGATTGTGTTGTGCGCTCGTTGAGAGAGGCACTGACGGTCGACATACATGTAGGTGCTGCATTGAGCGTCCCGCCTGATGCATTCAAGGTTCAGGTCCAAGCCTATACGGTAGAAGGGTCCCAAGTGGGAATTCGTTCACGCATCTATCAGGGTGGCGAACAAACTCTCGTTTGGGCTGGCATGACGTCTACCCAACTTCATGGTGCACCGCCCGTGGAAGACTTGGAAATCGTTTCCTTGGGCAACCAGCTTATCGATGCATTGGCAGATGCCTTGACGTTGAAAGTCGACACTGCGCAAGACATACGTGACGCAAACCTGTTGATCAGACTGGCTGTTCGCCGAATTTTTCGGATGCGTCCAGACGCTTTAACTGAAGCGGATAAGATGTTGATTCAGGCGCAAGAATTGGCGCCCAGAGGCTTGTCCGCGGCTTGGCGAGCTCAATTGAGAGTTATTCAAGAAGTCGAACGCCATCCCGACAGATCGCCTGATCTGGCTGAAGAAGCGCGCGAGTTGACGTGCACCGCTATGGAGCTTGAGCCTTTGAACTCGATGGTGTTGGCCGCTGTGGCAAACACAAGGCTGGTGTTGGACGAAGACGTGAGCGCTTGCAATGAAATCGCCCGGCGCAGTGTGAGCCTCAATCCGTCAAACCCATTGGCGTGGGACAGTCTTTGCACGGCTAAGCTTTATGCAGGTGAAATTGGCGAGGCGCATGCGCTTGCAATTCGTGCTCAGAAGCTGAGTTCGGGTTCGCCGTTTGGCTTCTGGTGGGATATGGGCCGCTGCCTGACAGCCGCACTTACAGGACGCGGTGATGAGGCTTTGAAGCTAGCTGAAGCGGCACACGCTCTAGCTCCAGAATTTCGCCCACCGATGCGGTACCTCACCGCGCTGTACGCAGCTTCTGATCGGCCTGACGCCGCTGTTCGTGTGGCTGAGCGCTTGAAGCGCTTGGAGCCGGACTTCTCGTTCGAACGGATTGCCAACGACGATCAATACCCAATTTCCCCGTTGCGCTGGAGCGGTCTTTTGGACAGCGACAAGCTTATGGCATTAAGCTGATATCGGTTCCCAAATCGAGACAAAGCTTTGCTTGCTGGGAAATTGTGCGTGGAAATGTCCAAGAATTGTCACCAAGTTCAGCTTGCCGCAAATTGAAACAATGTGTTTTCAAAAATGAGGGAATAGGCGTTAGGTGATTGGGGACGCTCGAATTGTTGCGGAGTTTCGAAACAGTTTAGGGCTGCATCACCCAATCATTTACCCTGTGAACACAATCTTCCGAAAAAGCATATGTGTGCTCAAGGAAGAGAGGGGTACGCTGCCAAAAAAAATCTGATCCAGGTTCAAACTGTCAAATGTTGTTTCGCGGAAAAACTGGAAATTTCGATTTTTTTTGGTATTCTGGTTTCATTCGATGAGGGGGCTGTTTATTCCCAAATCGTTTCGATTTTTGTCGGTTTCTGTCACTTGAACGGTCGCGTTTTTGACCGTGGGGAACAGAACTTTGTAAGGGGTGGCCGGGAAGCCGGTTAGTGTAAGTAGTGAGTATGTCGAAGTCGGTTATTCAGCCAGATGTCCAAGACACCATCAATCGTGTGATGGAGCGGTTCAAAACCGCAAGAGACGAATTTCAGGACACCGCAAGCGATAGCGCGCAAGATGCCGCGAACTGTAATGCGCAATCGGCTCAGGACGAGGCCGAAGATGTTCCTTTTGAAACATCAGAAGTTTGGCCGTTGCCTGGTCTTGCGCCAATGACTCGTGTGCGTACCTCCTTTGGGGATGTTCACGCCGTGGCTTTGCGCAAGGGCGATCTCGTTCGCACGCGTTCAGGTGAGTTCAAAGAGATCGTTTGGTTGAACCGTGTCATGTTGGATGAAGCGTTCTTGGCACAGAAACCGGATTCCAATCCTGTTCGTATCGGAGCCGGGGCCGTCGGTCCTTCTACGCCTTCAGCAGACATCATGGTATCTCCGCGTCAAGTTCTATGCCCAAGTGCCAACTCGCAGGTGCGGGAGGCTCGTGAAGCAGCTGACTTAGAATCGCGACCAGGTGTCACGCGCCGTCGTGAAACAGGCTTGAGCTACACAATGTTCCACGTTGGTGGTCCCGCCGAAGTGCTGTGTGAAGGCGTTTATATGTTGTTTGAGCCTCCAAAAGGCTGAGACCCCCTCGCATACACGAATTCTTCAAGAGTAGTGCTTAAGCAAAGGCGAGCTTAGAACGGCTGCGTCTTTTTGTTCTCTGAATACCAAATATCAAGTCCTCTTGTCCGCCTTTTGGTCGTGGATGACAGTCCGACAGCGCGCAACATCATTCGGAAAGCGCTAAGCGCGCATCCGTCTGTAAATGTTGTTGGAGAGGCGGCAAATGCCACGCAGGCAACGCGGCTTATTAAGGAACTTAGCCCTGACGTGTTAACGCTGGACGTTGAGATGCCGGGCGTAAATGGGCTCGATTTTCTTAACCGTTTGATGCGGACTCGTCCGATGCCGGTCATCATGGTGTCGTCGAAATTGAAAGACTACAGCCGCGCCAAGTCCCAAGCGCTCGCACACGGGGCTATTGAGTGTTTTGATTTTCTCAAGTTGATAAGAGAAGGATCTCTCCAAGTTGATTTGGTTGAAGCAATCATCCGAGCGGCGGTTTGCAAAAGGCAAAACCAAAACTCGATAGATTTTCGGAAGTACCAGCCGAGCAGTGATAGTCTTTATGAATGGAACGGCCGATACGTCGTCATCGGGAGTTCAGCAGGTGGAGTGGACGCTCTTCGACACATTGTGGCGGCTCTTCCGATGAATTGTCCTCCAGTCATCGTTGCTCAGCATATGCCGGCGGACTTCCTTCGCAGATTGGCAGAGCGGCTGGATGCTGTGGGACCGGCGAAGGTGATACTTGCCAAGGACCGATCGCCAATTCGGCCTGGTCAGGTCCTTGTCGCTCCGGGAGGTGATTTTCATGCCAGATTGCAGGGGTTAATGGCTCCACATCTCAGGCTCGATCGAGCAGATAAAAGAGATTTGCATCGCCCTTCAATTGATGCCCTTTTCTCTTCGTGCATGCATCTGGGTCCGCGTTGTGTTGCAGTCATACTGAGTGGCATGGGGCACGATGGCGCGCGTTCGATGTTGAACCTGCGCAAGTCTGGCGCCACGACCCTGGTGCAATCGTCCAGAACGTCGGTGATTGACGGGATGCCTTCCGCAGCACGAGAATTGCAGGCGTATTGCGAAACTCCTGATCTTGAGCACGTCGCCGGTCGAATACTTCACCACACCAACATACACACCGCAGGAAGAG
>JAPPOI010000006.1 GCA_028818055.1 Boseongicola sp. | reverse complement strand
CAACTATTGAACTATGAGGGGTCGACGCATCGTAACGGGTGTACTCAACGGTCCAACCGGCTTCGCCAAGCGCAGCTGCAAAATGGCGCATGGCCGAGAAGATGAAGACGATTTTTTTGGGGTGGTGAGGGACGTAGCACGCTTCGTCGCGGACCTCGGCCATAACGATCACATCGTTCTCACGGTCCGCGGCTTTCAGTGCAGCGCATTCCATGGACAATTGATCGCCCAATACGAGAATGAGCTTCCCTACCACGGTATTTGTTGCCCCGCGTAATCAAGAAATGTCCCGGATTGCTCTGCAGTCGAATTGATGATGACTTGCAGCAGGTCACCCGCCGCCACCTCGGGCGAGACGGTTTTGTGCCGACCAGCATATTTTTCAGTGAATGCCGTTGCTACTGTCCCCGGGTGCAAACACAGGACGATTGCTTGCTTGTGCGTACGTTTCAATTCAATTGCTGCTCCATGCATCAATTGATTGAGTGCAGCTTTAGATGCCCGATAGCTGTGCCAGCCGCCCAATTTGTTGTCGCCGATTGACCCCACTCGTGCAGACAGGACCGCGAACACCGCGCGACGATCTTTCGGCAGCAACCTTAGCCCATGCTTCAATATCAAAGCGGGGCCCATAGCATTCGTCAGAAACTGATTGGTAAGCCCTTCGCCTGAGAGATCCTTTAGGGCCCTTTCGGGCTCATGGCCTTCAATCACCAAGGCGCCGGTCGCCACGAAAATGAGATCGAAAGTCCCATCGAGTTGCTCGAATGCGGAAGCCACAGACGGTTCACTTGTTACTTCAAGGCCATCGTCCTTTCGGGACAATTGGTGAGTTTCCACGCCGAGTTCACGTAGGTGACCGGTAACCGCGCTGCCGATCCCACCTGATGCACCTATGACCAATGCTCTTTTCATATTCCGTCAGCTAGCCGGGAACCGATCTCAGTCAACACTTGCCCAAACCCTAGTCGAACTGGTTAGCTCGGCAAAACGAGGGGCTTCATGAAAATACGCACGCAATTTCCTAGAAACGTGGTCGAGTGGCCTGACCAACGGATCACGATGCCTGATGGTGTCGAACTGTCCGCTCGAATTTGGCTTCCGGATGACGCCAATGAAAACCCAGTTCCAGCCATTCTCGAACATCTGCCTTACCGAAAAAGAGATGGCACAATAGCCAGAGATCAACTGACTCACCCCTATTTCGCGGGCCACGGCTACGCCTGCATTCGCGTAGATATGCGGGGTAACGGCGACAGCGAAGGTTTGATGCATGACGAATACGAGCAACAGGAGTGGGATGACGCAATAACCGTCATGAACTGGGTTGCCGAACAGCCATGGAGCACAGGCGACTGGGGAATGATGGGGATCAGTTGGGGGGGCTTCAATTGTTTGCAACTTGCCGCTCTGAAGCCAGCCGGAATGAAGGCAGTGATTTCACTGTGTTCAACCACTGACCGATATGCCGATGACATTCACTACAAAGGTGGATGCATGTTAGGGGAAAACCCGGGTTGGGCGGCGCAGATGCTTGCCTATTCTTCGAGACCGCCCGACCCTGAAGTGGTCGGCGAGCGGTGGCGTGAAATGTGGCTCCACCGACTTGAGAACCAACCATTCTTGCTGGAACCGTGGTTAAGACATCAACGTAGAGACACCTATTGGAAAAACGGCTCCATTTGTGAAGATTTTGACGGTCTCGAAGCGGCAGTGCTTTCAATTGGCGGTTGGCACGACGGGTACCGGAATACACCTGCGGCAATTGTCAGAAACCTGAATTCACCGGCGAAGGCCATCGTGGGGCCGTGGAACCACAAGTATCCCCACTTTGCGGGACCTGAACCACGCATCGGCTTTCTTCAAGAAGCGCTTCGCTGGTGGGATCGTTGGCTTAAAGACGAGGAAACAGGTGTCGAGAACGATCCCCGAGAGCGCGTCTACATTATGGAGCCAGTGGCACCCGAGCGCTGGGTGGACGAACGCCCCGGTCGATGGGCAGCAATTGACGACGATATACCGGCCATCGAGTTATCGCTGCGCAGCAATCAAACTCTGTCCGACGAACCCGGACCATGCGGGCTTGAAATCCGATCACCAGAAAACTGTGGCGAGGCTGGTGGAGAGTACTTCCCATTTGCCTACGGCCCGGAGCTTCCAGCCGACCAAAACGACGATGATAAATTGAGCTTATCTTTCGAAAGCTCTCTGTTTACGGAGGCGCACGACTTGGTTGGTGCGCCAGCAATTGACCTGTCGGTCACACCTTTGGGTGCGGCGGCGCAGCTGGCGGTTCGTCTTTGTGATATTGCGCCTGATGGTTCAGCCATGTTGATTGCGCACGGTTTCCTAAATCTTCGGCACCACTTGTCTCACGAAACGTCTGCGGATTTGACCCCGGGCGAACGCATAGACGTCAAAATTCAGTTGGATCAATGCGCATTCAAATTGGAGCCAGAGCATAAGTTGCGGCTATCGATATCTACCGCATATTGGCCATTCGTTTGGCCAGGCCCTGAAAACAAGGGCGTGGTAATTGAAACCGGAACTTTGAGCCTCCCGTTGCAGGATTCAACAAAAACGAAAGAGTTCAATGGGTTCGAATTGCCGGAAAGTGCACCGCCGTGGAATGCAACGGAGATTCGAAAACCCAGTATGACCCGTGACACGTCTTTCGAAGACGACGGGACCCAAGTGATTACAATTGTCACCGACAATGGTGAAATGCGCGACAACGAACATGGGCTAGCGACAGGTTCGAAGTGCATTGAGAGATGGTCGATACACCCCAACGATCCGCTTTCAGCCGAAGTTTCATTTGATTGGGAAGAAACGTTGAAACGTGGCGATTGGTCAGTCCGAACAGAAAGTCAGGTCGTGCTTTCTGCATCCAGCGAAGAATGGAAACCACGTGCAAAACTGAAGGCGATCGAAAACGAAATTGCCGTCTTTGAGAAAGATTGGGATCTGAAAATCCGGCGTGACGGAATTTAGTGTTGAGTAACGCTTAGGCTTTCGCCTAGGCTGCTTGGAGAGATCGGCAAAAGCCGACATGGAATGGGGAGAGAAACGTGCACCCAATTTTGGCAACGGTGCTGCAACGTCTTGCGCTTGGCGTTCTGACTTTGTTTTTCGTTTCCATTATCATTTTCTCGTCGATCGAGTTTCTGCCGGGCGATTTCACTCAAGCTGTTCTTGGACAAACGGCAACCGAAGAAACCGTAGCGGCTTTTCGAAGAGAGCTAGGTCTCGATCAGCCAGCGTACATCCGATATTTCGATTGGATCGGGGCCCTTATGCAGGGTGATCTTGGAACTTCTTTCTCGGGCCGCGCTGCTTCAGGGGTGGATCGATCCCGCCCTGTGGTCGATTTGGTTGGACCCAGACTTGCCAACACGCTTTTCCTTGCCAGTATGACAGCAATCATTGCTGTTCCACTTGCTCTGGCTTTGGGGATTACCGCTGCGCTATATCGCGGATCGATCTACGACCGCGCTGTAAATGCCGTGACGTTGACTACGATCTCAATGCCTGAATTCTTGGTCGCGTATATCCTGATCCTATTCCTGGCATCACTGAACCCCGTCTTCCCCAGTCTTGCGAATGTGACGGTAGACACACCGTGCTGGGAA
>JAPPOI010000214.1 GCA_028818055.1 Boseongicola sp. | reverse complement strand
TCTTTGATCTGGCAGGTAAGCTTGATCTGGAACGCAGCTTTGCCGACGATTTGGTGAAACGCGGCGTCTCCCTTGAGGACGCGCGTAAGGTCATTCTTGAACAGGTTGCCGCCAAATCCGAAGAAACCCGAACCTTCTCGCAGGTTTCCGTTCCTCTGGGTGGTCAGGATGAGCGTGTGACCCGTCGTCAGGCAGTGACCAATGCGTTGTTGCATCGCTACAGCCCGACCTTGTTCCCGTTGGAAGATGCTGCCCGGGAATATCGTGGCATGACCCTGATGGAATTGGCACGGGAAAGCCTCGCCAATGTGGGTGAAAATACCCGAGGCCTGTCTCGGGATGAGGTTGCGACCCGTGCGCTTCACTCCACGTCGGATTTCCCGGAGATCCTGGCCGCTGTCACCAACAAGACGCTTCGTCAGGCTTACGATGCTTATCCCCGGACCTTCACGCATTTCTGCCGACAGGTTCTGGCCACGGATTTCAAGGCCATGCACCGGGTCCAGTTGGGCGAAGCGCCTCAGCTCTTGAAGGTCAACGAAAGTGGCGAATTCAAACGGGGGACACTTGGCGAGTCCAAGGAAAGCTACCGTATCGAAACCTATGGGCGGGTGGTTGCCATTACCCGACAGGTTTTGATCAACGACGACCTCGACGCCTTTACCCGGATCCCCGCCATGTACGGCAATTCCATCGCTCAGCTTGAAAGCGATGTTGTGTGGGGCATCATTACCTCCAACCCGGCGATGGCTGATAATAAAGCGCTCTTCCATGGCGACCATAAGAACCTGGCCGGGACTGGTGCTGCGCTGTCGGTGGATGCCGTTGGTGCGGCTCGTGCCTCCATGGCAAAACAAACTGGTCTGGATAAGAAGACGGTTTTGAACATCCGTCCGTCTTTCCTGATCGTTCCTGCCGCTTTGGAATTGAAGGCCGAGCAGATGGTGGCACAGAACATTGTACCCGCCGACACGGCCAATGTGGTGCCTCAGTCCATTCGCACGCTGTCGCCGATTTCTGAACCGCGTCTGGATGCGGTAAGCGAAACGGCTTGGTACTTGGCTGCAAACCCGAACCAGATCGACACCATCGAATATGCCTATCTGGAGGGCCAGCAAGGAGCCTATATCGAAACCCGAAACGGTTTCGATGTGGACGGCGTTGAGATTAAGTGCCGATTGGATTTTGGAGCCAAAGCCATTGACTGGCGTGGACTGTTCAAAAACCCCGGCGCGTAACACGGGCTTTTCATAATCATTTCTGACGAGACGGGCGGCCAATAGGTCGCCCTTCGTCTTTTGGAAAAGGAAACCTTCCATGAAAAACTACATTCAACCCGGCAACACCCTCACGCTTGCAGTTCCCTACGATGTCGTTTCCGGCGGGGGCTTCCTGCTTGGCGGTATTTTCGGTGTCTCCAACATTAATGCGATTGCTGGCGAAGAGGTCGAGGCAAGCCTTGTTGGCGTCTTTGATTTGACCAAAGCTGCGTCTCAAGCCTGGAGCGCTGGTGACAAGGTTTATTGGGATGACACCAATAAGGTCGTGACCAAAACGGCGACAGGTAACACCCTTATTGGTGTGGCCGTTGAAGCCGTTGGTGGCACGGCTAGTGAGACCATTGGGCGTGTTCGCTTGAACGGCAGTTTCTGATGACTGCTGTGGGCATGGCGATGGATGTGCTGTTTGCCGATCCGAATATCGCATCTGACGGTCTCTACATTCCGTCCGGTGAAGATGCCGTGCCTGTACGTCTCATCGCTCGTCGCCCAGATGAAATTATTGGTTTTGGTGAAACCCGGGTTATTTCAGAGACAACTCTGTTTGATGTCAGGGTTTCTGAAGTGCCTGAGCCAAGACCTGGCGACCGAGTGACTTTCAATGAAAGAAGCTATGTCGTGCAGGGGGAACCTGAACGCAAAGACCCTGATCGATTGGTTTGGACACTGGATGTGAGGCCTGCATGAAGCTTGCGGCCTCAATTGTCGGTTCCTTGAAGACCGATCTCAAAGCTGAATTACGCCAGATTGAGAAAGCGGTTACTGGTGGGATCAAAGATGCCGGTGATGGGCTCAAGGGCAGTCTTCGGCGTCAGGTGATTTCTGCTGGACTGGGAACACGGTTGGCCCGCACCTGGCGAAGCCGGGCATATCCCAATAAGGGATACGATGCAGCGAGTCTTGTCTGGTCAAAAGCACCGCAGATTGTCCGAACCTTTGATCGGGGAACAGTCATAAAAAGTAAGTCTGGCTTTTGGTTGGCCATTCCAACGGCAGCGGCTCCGAAAAGAGGTGTTGGGGGAAAAAGGATAACACCATCCAATTTTCCTGAGCATCGGTTTGGGCCGTTGAGGTTTGTGTATCGACGTGGACAACCTTCCTTGCTGGTCGTCGATGGCGTTCGTGTGAGCGGCAAGACTGGTCGTGTTGGACGTCGTGCCAAAGGTGGTTCGTTCACCAAAACAGGTCGCATCAAATCAGGGATCACCACGGTGGTGATGTTTGTGATGGTACCGCAGGTGAAAATGCCCAAGCGCCTGGATGTGCGCCGCGCAGCGGAAACCTGGTCTCGCCGGACACCGCACCTTATTGATCGCCATATGCCATCGGAGTAGGTCGTGTCTTCAAAAACCGAGCAAATCTTGGTCGCTGTGCAGTCGGCCCTAAGGGCCATTCCAGATGTCACTGTCGAACGCAATTCAGCTGTGCCAGAGAAAATCCCGTCTACTGGATTAATCATCCTTCGTGATGGGATGGCTGACGAACCTGAACAGCCTTTAGGTGGCTTTGGCGGTGTCTATTGTCGCCAAGATGCAGAAATTGAGATCTATGTCGAAAACGGTGATGCCTCTGCCCGCGACGTAGCCTTCGACACTCTGCTGCAGCAAATTGGCACCGTTCTTGATGCCGACCCAACGCTGGGTGGTTTGGCCTTCGGCATGACCTACAGCCGCCCGGAAATCGACACCGAAGCGGTGATCGGTGGTCCGGCCATCAAGGCTGGGACCCTGATCTTCGCCATCGAGTTTGAAGCCGACACCGCTCTTGGCTGAGTGGGACGGCAGACCCTTTAGAAAACCAGGAGAATAAACATGGCCCGAGCCTATGGTTCGAGCGCCACGCTGCTGCTCAAGCGGGAAACCGCCTATGGGCAAGCGGCCAATGGCGACTATATCCGCATGCCTTTCAATCGCTGCACCTTGGGCTCTGAACAGGGTCTCATTGATGACCCCGTTCTGGGGCAAGGGCGTGACCCGCTGGCTCCCTTGCAAGACGTCATTAATGACGAAGGCGAGATCGTCGCGCCCATGGATCCACGCTATCTGGGTATCTGGTTGACGGGGCTGTTCGGAGATCCCGCGACGACGGACAATTTGGATGGCACCTTCGATCATGTCTTTGCGTCGGGCTCAGACTCGTTGCCCAGCTATTCACTTGAGGTCGGTATGGGCCAGGTTCCGGCGTATTTTCTGCACACGGGCGTGGTCCTGAACTCGATCGCGCTCGAGTTTCAGCGCTCGGGCGCTGCGGCCGCGACAATCAATGCGGTGGCACAGGGAGAAACCCGTAACAACGCCAGCCAGGGCGGGACGCCATCGTCTTTGGCCTTCACGCGCATCAGCCAGTTCCAGGG
>JAPPOI010000179.1 GCA_028818055.1 Boseongicola sp. | reverse complement strand
ACGGTAGACACACCGTTCTGGGAACGCGTTTATAAATGCGCCCTTCCGGCAATGACACTGACACTGGTCATCGTCGCACACATGATGCGCATGACACGGGCCGCGATTATCAACCTGCTCGCCTCGCCGTACATTGAAATGGCCCAGTTGAAAGGTCTGTCGCGTGGCCGGGTCATCTTGCGCCATGCATTGCCAAACGCCTGGGCCCCAATTGCGAACGTCATAGCGTTCAACTTGGCGTACCTCGTTGTGGGCGTCGTGGTGGTAGAGGTGGTATTTGTCTATCCAGGTATTGGACAGTTGATGGTCGACGCGGTGACAACACGTGACATCCCGGTTGTTCAGGCCTGTGCGCTGATCTTCGCGTCCACTTACATCATTCTGAACCTGATTGCTGACATCATTTCGATTGTCACAAACCCGAGGCTTTTGCACCCGAGATGAGCGACGCGCCAGAAACATATTCAGCCCGCGATGAGGTGGGACAGGTTCGCGCCCGACGCACCCGTTGGGAGCGCATCAAACTTGACCTGAAAAAAGCGCCTCTGACTGCATGGTTCGGGATGATTGTGATCACCTGCTATGTCTTCGTGGCAGTGTTTGCTCCGATGCTTGCGCCTTATGGCGAAGCGGAAGTGACGCCGCAGCCATATGCCCCTTGGTCGTCAGAGCATGTCTTTGGGACCGACCAGATCGGTCGGGATATTCTTTCAAGGATGATCTACGGTGCCCGGAATACGATCGGCATCGCATTTGCCACGACCTGTCTCGCGTTTTTGATCGGCGGCGGTTTTGCCTTGCTGGCATCGATCACGCGGGGTTGGATAGACCAAATCATCAGCCGCGTCGTCGATGTTTTGATGGCAATTCCATCACTGATTTTCGCACTGATGCTGCTTTCGATATTTGGCTCATCGGTACCATCGCTGATCATGATCATCGCTCTTTTGGATTCGACGCGTGTATTCCGATTGACGCGGGCCGTGGCGATGAACGTCGTCGTGATGGAATACGTCGAAGCCGCAAGGCTTCGCGGCGAAGGGATCGGCTGGGTTATGCGCCGCGAGATTTTGCCGAACATCATGCCGCCGTTGGTTGCAGAATTTGGCCTTCGTTTCAGTTTCGTGTTCCTGACGATCGCAGCGCTGAGCTTCTTGGGCGTCGGAATTCAGCCGCCCACGGCCGACTGGGGGTCGATGGTTCGTGACAACGCATCACTCATCCAGTTCGCGCAATACGACATCAAGGCCGGCATCACACCGCTTATTCCTGCCGCCGCCATTGCGCTGCTGACAATTGCTGTGAACTTCGTAGTCGATTGGTTCCTGATGAAAACAAGCGGACTTCGCGATGACGGTTGATGGGACCTCATCGGATCGCTTTGCGATCCGACCAACCGGGGGCCAGCCCCCGAACCCCCGGAGTTCTTTTGCCAGAAAGAAATCATGATGAGTGACGATCTGCTTCTTAACATGAAAAACATCGTCATTGATGGGTTCTCGGATGAGCAATGGCACCCGATAATCAAGGGTGTCGATCTGACTCTGAAACGCGGTGAAGTACTTGGATTGATCGGCGAGTCCGGTGCTGGCAAATCGACGCTTGGGCTTGCGTCAATGGGCTTTGGCCGCCCGGGTATCAGGCTGACGTCCGGCGAGATCTGGTTCGATGGCCAAGACCTGATGAAAGCCACGGAGGCCGAAAAGCAAAAGTTACGCGGGTCCCGGATAGCATATGTTGCTCAGTCTGCAGCAGCGGCATTCAATCCGGCGCACCGGTTGATCGATCAGACCATTGAGGCCAGCCTCACACATAATGTGAAGCCATCGGCAGAAGCCGCCGAAGACGCCAAGGCGCTTTACGCAGCTATGGACCTGCCCGATCCGGAGAACATCGGGTTTCGGTATCCCCACCAGGTTTCCGGTGGACAGTTGCAGCGGGCAATGACGGCCATGGCCATGTCAGCGCGCCCTGACCTGATCATCTTTGACGAACCAACGACTGCTTTGGATGTGACAACACAGGTGAA
The DNA here is from genome assembly GCA_028818055.1 of Boseongicola sp. Classification (GTDB taxonomy): domain Bacteria; phylum Pseudomonadota; class Alphaproteobacteria; order Rhodobacterales; family Rhodobacteraceae; genus JAPPOI01. Next base: position 1,609 of record JAPPOI010000179.1, on the reverse strand, counting down.
CGTGCTGGCCGCGATGCGTGAAGCCGTAGATCGTTTCAACACAGCAGCCATCTATATCACGCACGACTTGGCGGTCGTTGCTCAAATGGCTGATCGCATCAAGGTACTGCGCTACGGCGAGCAGGTCGAAGAAGCCGAAACCCAGAAAATGCTTTCGGCACCTGAACATCCGTATACGAAATCGCTTTGGGCGGTTCGATCGATCGAAAAGCCGGCTGAAACAAGCGACGACCACGTCTTGGAGATCAAGAACGTCACTGCCGCATACGGCACGATCCCGGTTCTACATGACGTGTCGATTTCCGTTCCGCGCGGTAAGACGGTTGCGGTCGTAGGTGAATCCGGGTCGGGAAAGTCGACCACGGCACGCGTTGTCACTGGCCTTTTGCCGCCGCGCCAGGGCGAGGTATTATTCAACGGCACGCCACTGCCGCAAGCTTTGAAAGGGCGTACCAAAGATCACCTGCAACGCATACAGATGATCTATCAGATGGCGGACACCGCCATGAACCCGCGTCACACCGTTCGCGACATTATTGGCCGGCCCGCCGAGTTCTATACAGGCTTACGTGGAAGAGCGCTGGATGAGCGGGTTTCCGAGCTTCTCAAACTGATTGAGCTGGACGACAGTTTCATGGATCGCTTGCCATCCGAGTTGTCGGGTGGACAGAAGCAGAGGATTTGTATCGCACGCGCATTGGCGGCCGATCCCGAAGTTATCATTTGTGATGAAGTAACGTCCGCATTGGACCAAGTTGTGCAGGAAGGGATTCTGAAGTTGTTGATGAAACTGCAGGCCGAAATGGGCCTGAGTTACATCTTCATCACGCACGACATTGCAACCGTTCAGGCAATTGCTGACGAGATCGTCGTGATGTGGCAAGGCGCGGTCGTCGAACAGGGATTAAAGGACGACATCATGTCTCCGCCGCACCCTGAATATACGGAGCTTCTTTTGTCTTCGGTCCCCACGATGGACCCAGGCTGGCTTGCCGGGGCAGTTGCAGCGCGCAAATCGATGTCCCTGGCCAACAAGGTTGGCGAAGCGTAACCCATTGGCAAACGCCACCTTTACAAGCGCGCAGACCGAGCATATCGTCTCGGCCATGAACCAGATCCGCCATATCACCCGGGACTCCGCATTATTGCGGGCTGGTTTGCTTCTTCTCCTTAGCCGCCTCTGAGCGTGCCCATCGGCGCGACCGCTCAGGGGAGACACGGCGCCGGATAAAACGCTAAGGACAAGGAATTCAAAAGATGACAGACAAAAACCGCGTGTTGATTTTCGACACTACGTTGCGCGATGGCGAGCAGTCTCCGGGCGCAACGATGAGCCATGCAGAAAAACTGGAAATTGCAGAACTGCTGGATGAGATGGGCGTCGATATTATCGAAGCCGGATTTCCAATAGCTTCCGAGGGTGACTTTGAAGCGGTCTCCGAGATTGCGAAACGTTCCAAGAATGCAGTGATTTGCGGCCTTGCACGGGCAAATTTGAAGGACATCGATAGGTGTTGGGAAGCGGTCAAAAACTCCAGCCGCCCGCGCATCCACACATTTATCGGAACCTCTCCTCTTCATCGCGCCATTCCGACCCTGCCTATGGATG
>JAPPOI010000305.1 GCA_028818055.1 Boseongicola sp. | reverse complement strand
GCTTATTTCCGTCCAGGCGGTGTCCATCAAGACATTCCTCGCGAGCTTCTGGATGATATCGAAGAATGGGCGAAGGAGTTTCCGAATGTCCTCGACGACATCCACGGTCTGCTGACGGAAAACCGCATCTTCAAGCAACGGAACGTGAATATCGCGGTTGTGTCCGAGGAAGAGGCGCTTGATTGGGGCTTCTCCGGTGTCATGGTTCGCGGTTCCGGAATGGCGTGGGATTTGCGCCGCGCGCAGCCCTACGAATGCTATGACGAATTCGATTTCCAAATCCCGATCGGGAAGAACGGTGACTGCTACGACCGTTATCTTGTTCGGATGGCGGAAATGACGGAATCGGTGAAAATCATCCTTCAGGCTTGCGACAAGTTGCAGGACGAAGAAGGGGACGTTTTGGCTCGTGGGAAGATGACACCACCAACCCGCGGCGAGATGAAGACTTCGATGGAAGCCTTGATCCATCACTTCAAACTCTACACCGAAGGCTTCCACGTGCCCGAGGGTGAGGTTTATGCCGCCGTTGAAGCGCCAAAAGGCGAGTTTGGCGTTTATCTGAAGTCAGACGGATCAAACAAACCATATCGTGCAAAAATTCGGGCTCCGGGGTATCCGCACCTTCAAGCCATCGATCACGTCGCGAAGGGCCATCAGTTGGCCGATGTCGCCGCGATCATCGGCACAATGGACATCGTGTTCGGGGAAATCGACCGGTGAACCCTTCGCTCAACAAAATCACACAAGAAAAACGAGACTAGGCCATGCTCCGCCGTCTGCATAAAGAACAACCCGAAAGCTTTGCCTTTACAGATGCCAACTCGGCTTGGGCCGAAGCGCAGATCTCGAAGTACCCGGAAGGGCGCCAAGCCTCGGCGGTGATCCCACTACTCTGGCGCGCGCAGGAACAGGAGGGCTGGCTGAGCCGTCCTGCAATTGAGGCCGTCGCAGCGATGCTGGATATGGCCTATATTCGCGTGCTCGAGGTGGCCACGTTCTACTTCATGTTCCAACTTCAACCCACTGGTAGTGTTGCGAATATCCAGGTTTGTGGAACGACGTCCTGCATGATCTGCGGGGCAGAGGACCTGATTGCGGTATGCAAGGAAAAGATTGCACCAACAGCGCATACACTTTCTGAAGACGGCAAGTTTACTTGGGAAGAAGTCGAATGCCTTGGTGCCTGCGCAAACGCCCCGATGGCCCAGATCGGCAAGGACTACTACGAGGATCTGACGGTTGAGCGGTTTGCGGAAATCATTGAGGAGCTGGCTGCCGGTCAAGTTCCCGTTCCGGGCCCGCAAAATGGTCGTTATGCATCCGAACCTTTGTCGGGCCTGACCAGTTTGCAGGAGTTCGAAAGCGGTCGGCACCAATATAACGCAAGCGCACAGCTTGCGACTGATATTGGCGACACGGTCAAACGGATCGATGGCACGGAGGTTCCGCTGCGTGCACCATGGCGCGACGGTGGGGATGCTTCGAAAGTCTCGAATGTTGAGCCGATTGTGGCCGCTCCGACGCCGGTTGCCGAACCGGAACCGGTGCCAGCACCAGAGCCTGCTCCTGAACCAGAGGCTGTTCCAGAACCAGAAGCAGTCGTTGCCGCCGCACCAACCGAGGCAGATCGCCCCGAAGGGCTCCAGGAAGCGCGCGGAGGCCAGCCAGATGACCTCAAACGTATCAAAGGCGTGGGTCCAAAGCTGGAAAAACTGCTCCATACACTTGGGTTCTTCCACTTCGATCAAGTTGCGGCTTGGACGGATAAGGAAGTTGCCTGGGTGGATGAGAACCTTGAAGGCTTTAAAGGCCGGGTCACCAGAGATGAATGGGTTCGTCAGGCACAAGAGTTTGCTTCAGAGTAAGTCTGAGGCATTTTCTTGAAATTTCCCATGAACTTGCCTCCTGCTTTCGCATAATTTTTCCCACGGCATCAAAATTTTGATATAGCCAGTCTGAAAAGCGAAACGGGAGGCATATTGATGTCAAGACACACCCAAGGATCCCTTACGATCGTGGCTGCCATTGCTGCGGGGATTTTCCTAGTTGCATTGGTCGCATTGATGGTTCTGGGCGACTATTCGTTCTCACCTGCGGCTTTCCTATCTCTGCTCATCGCGCTTCTGGCAGCGATCGTGCTTTATCTGGGATTTGGCGGAAAGCTGGAGATGCCATCCGGCGCACAAACTGGGGCCACATCGCAACCAGCAACGTCGTCGAGCGCAGCCACAGCTGATGCAGACGCGGCCGCACGCAAGGCCGCAGAAGAAGAAGCCGCTGCAAAAGCTGCCGCCGAGGCCGAAGCGGCACGAAAGGCAGCCGAAGACAAGGCCGCAGCTGATGCCGCGGCCGCCAAAGCAGCCGCCGACGAAGCAGCCGCCAAAGCAGCCGCCGACGAAGCTGCGGCAAAGCGTGCGGCAGATGAAGCAGCCGCAAAACGCGCCGCTGATGACGCCGCTGCCGCCAGCGCTGCAGCAGCAAGCGCAAGTTCCGCTGCACCCGCTGCGGCCGCTGGTATGGGCGAAGACTACGATGGTGACGGCGTGCTTGAAGGTACCAACGAAGGCACGCGGCCGGCCGGTCTCGACGCGCCACGTGGTGGCCAAGCAGACGATCTGAAGCAGATTAAGGGCGTTGGCCTGAAAATGGAGCAACTCTGTAACTCGCTGGGATTCTGGCACTTTGACCAGGTGGCAAGCTGGACGCCCGACGAAGTGGCTTGGGTCGATGCAAACCTTCAAGGTTTCAAAGGACGAGTCACACGGGACGGCTGGGTTGAACAGGCTAAGATTCTTGCTGCTGGTGGCGAAACCGAGTTTTCAAAACGCGTTGAAGGCGGCGACGTTTACTAAAGCTTGAAACAACAAAACGTTGGGGCGCCGGGCATGTGCACCGGCGCCTTTTTTATGCGTTTTCGAGGAAAATATCGCGTTGCGCGCCTGTGGGTTGCAACGGTATATCAACGCTGAAACTGCAGGGTCCGGATGAAGCCCAATTGACCGACAGCAACGAACATTACAAAGCCCTTGCAAGGCAAACACGTCTTGCCGCCATTGTGATCGCGGCGACAATGATCCTTTGGATGGCGTCTCAATGGATTGGCGGTCAGCTTGGACTTCCGGAGCGATATGTTTTCCTGTTTGACCTTTTTGCCTTGGCAGGGTTTCTCTGGGCATTAATCGTGACCTGGCAAGTATGGCGTAAGCGCCGGGACAACAGATGAAGGCGCAGATGCGCCAGTGATGAGGTAGACATGCTCGACGACAAAGATCGCATCTTTACGAACCTCTACGGAATGCATGACCGTTCTTTGGCTGGTGCCAAGGCGCGGGGCCATTGGGATGGCACTGCGGGCATCATTCAAAAGGGTCGTGATTGGATCGTCGAACAGATGAAAGCCAGCGGCCTTCGGGGGCGCGGCGGAGCAGGCTTCCCAACCGGGCTCAAGTGGTCCTTTATGCCAAAGGAATCCGATGGCCGACCTGCGTATTTGGTCGTTAATGCCGATGAATCCGAACCTGGCACCTGTAAAGACCGCGAGATTATGCGGCACGATCCGCATACATTCATCGAAGGATGTCTCATTGCGTCATTCGCGATGGGTGCAAACGCCTGCTACATTTACATCCGTCGCGAATACATT
>JAPPOI010000385.1 GCA_028818055.1 Boseongicola sp. | reverse complement strand
ATAGTGGAAGTGCGCCACGACATAGTAGGTGTCGTGATAGGCGCGGTCGACGCCCGCTTGGCTCAGTACGATGCCTGTGACACCGCCCACGGTGAAGAGGAACAGGAAGCCGAAGGCGTATAGCATCGGAGTTTTGAACTCGACCGAGCCGCCCCACATTGTCGCAATCCACGAGAAGATTTTGACCCCTGTCGGAACCGCGATGACCATTGTCGCCAGCATGAAGTAGGTCTGCTGGGTCAGGCTCATGCCCACTGTGTACATGTGGTGCGCCCAGACGACGAAGCCGAGTGCGCCGATGGCGATCAGTGCCCAAACCATTGGCATATAGCCAAAGACCGGCTTGCGGCTGAACGTGGCAATCACGTGGCTGATCAGACCGAAGCCTGGCAGGATCACGATGTACACTTCCGGGTGTCCGAAGAACCACAGGATGTGCTGGTAGAGGATCGGGTCACCGCCACCGGCCGGATCAAAGAACGTGGTTCCGAAGTTCCGGTCGGTCAAAAGCATCGTGATGGCGCCGGCCAGAACTGGCAGCGACAGAAGGATCAACCAGGCTGTCACGAAGATCGACCATGCGAACAAAGGAACTTTAAACAGCGTCATGCCTGGTGCGCGCATGTTCAGGAAGGTCGTGATCATGTTGATCGCACCAAGGATCGACGACGCACCCGACAGGTGAACCGCGAAGATCGCAAGGTCCATCGACCAGCCTTGTTCGGTCGTGGAAAGCGGTGGGTACAGTACCCAGCCTACGCCTGAACCAAGTTGTCCATTACCGCCCGGGCTAACAACCGAAGCGATCGCAAGGGACGAACCAGCTACGTAAAGCCAGTATGAAAGGTTGTTCATCCGTGGGAATGCCATGTCCGGCGCGCCGATGTGCAACGGCATGAAATAGTTACCGAAACCGCCGAATAGGGCCGGAATGACCACGAAGAACATCATCAGAATACCGTGACCGGTAATCAGGACGTTCCAAATATGACCATTTGGCGTACAGGTTGCTGCGCTGTCTGCAATGAAGCGCGCACCTTCCATACACATGTATTGAACGCCAGGATCTTTCAGCTCCATCCGCATGTAGACGGTGAATGCGACGGCAATGAAGCCGACGAAACCCGACGTGAAGAGATAGAGAATACCGATATCTTTATGGTTTGTTGACATGAACCAGCGGGTGAAGAACCCGCGTTCGTCATGATGGTCGTGCCCGTGTGCAGCGGCGTCGGCCATGGAATGCCTCCTGATTCCCTCGATTTTACGCAGGTCTACCCGCGATTTGGCTCGGTTTTAGAGAACCGGCGCGGCGGGGGCAATGCTTCAAGCGCCGCAGGGGCGAGTAAAATTGTCTCAGGGTCGATCTAGTCTTTTTTTGCTCTCCGTGCCCGTTCGTCGCGTTCTTTGTTTTCCGCCGTGATAAACGCGGTGTATCTCGGAGCGAAAAACTGAACAAATTTACGGACTTCCCTCCTTTGGTTCGCTGCGGGTGACGTTAACAACCACGTTGTTACACCCACACCCTTAGGTGGCGGAATTACAGCTGTAAGCAAAGGATTTTCCCTACCAAGCCGAACGTTCAAGGGCCCGATTCCTAAACCGCTTAATATTGCTGTGGTCAGACCGCTAAAACTGTCACAATCCATGACGATCTGGTCTGGCTCGACACGTGCTTCGATCCAATCCTGAAATTTGCCGGTCGCGGACGACATCGTCACGAACTTATGCCCCCCGAAATCATTTTCTGAACTTGGCAGGCCATATCGACGAATATAGGCGTCCGAGGCGAAGAGCGTGCGCTCAGCCTCGGAAATCTTTGTAGCAATGATCGAAGGGTCAATTGGATCGTTCGTGTATCTTACCGCCACATCAGCTTCGCCAGCCGCGATGTCCATGCGAGCAGGTGTTGCCAGGAACTCGAAGCTGATGTCAGGGTTTGCGTTGGTGAATTCCGAAATGATCGCAGCAAAGTTCTCAGAAAAGAACTCGGGGACTCCAGTGAACTTGATCACCTTGTTTTTGGTATTCTCATAATTTGAGGCCGCTTTGGCGAATGCTTCGATACTGGCCTCAACTGACTCTGCCTGAGTGATCAAGCCTTTAGCAACCTCGGTTGGTCGGAAACCGCGCGTCTCGCGCTCGAACAGAGTTAATCCAAGCTCGTGTTCCAAGACGTCGATACGACGAGCAACGGTCGGCTGGGACATGCCAAGGTTCTTGGACGCTGCAAGTGTAGAGCCCGACCGAACGACCGCCAGAAATACACGAAGATCGGACCAGTTACGAAATCTGTTCTTCATTTTTGAAGAACAACACAACTTTTCTACGGATACCAACGAAATCGTTGTGGGCGTAGCGTGGTGATCGAAACCGACTAACCGAAGGAGTGCAACCAAATGTCCATGGCAATCGATTCCGAATTATCCCGGACTGGATGGATCCTGCGTTTGTTCGGCGCGATCCAGTTCGACGTGGATACAGCCCCTCAGGGCCCGGAAGAAGACAGAATGCGACGTGATGCACTGTGTGATGCACTGTCAAATTGTCCGGAAGTGGTTTCATCTGACGCTGGCATGATGGCCCTGATGTCAGTTCATCCAAGACGATTTTGACGGATTACAAGAACCCTGATGCGAAAGTTCGTTTCAGGGCCACATCTACATCTGCCATCGTGACTGGCAGGCCCAGATCGACAAGTGACGTCACGCCGTGGTCAGATATCCCGCAGGGAACGATACCTTCGAAGTGGCTTAGATCAGGCTCCACATTGATCGAAAGGCCGTGATAGCTGACCCACTTCTTCAAACGGATGCCAAGTGCCGCGATTTTGTCGTCGCGGGGGTCTCCATTCGGTAAAGCGGGCTTTTCTGGTCGTTCGACCCAAACTCCGACCCGACCGTCGCGAAGTTCGCCTTTGACGTTGAATTCGGCCAGAGTTGCAATCACCCAGCTTTCAAGGTCGTGGACGAATTTCCGGACATCTTGGCCGCGTTTGGCAACGTCCAGCATCACGTACGCCACCCGTTGGCCCGGTCCGTGATAAGTGAATTGCCCGCCACGCTTCGTGTGGAATACCGGAAATCGCTCAGGATCGGTCAGGTCCGCTTCCTTGGCTGACGTGCCCGCGGTGTAAAGCGGCGGATGTTCGACCAACCAAATAAGCTCATCGGCGCGGCCCTCACGGATCGCAATAGCGCGATCCTCCATGAAGCGCTCGGCATCTTTATAATCCTGAAGTCCAGGGGTGGTGATCCATTCAACCATGGTTCGTCCAAGAATGCGTTGTAGAGTGGCGTTTAATCACGTGGAGAACTCGGGCGCAAATTTCCAGCCATTCAACGCAGGATTTTTTCAAATGCCTCTTCACAAGGCCGACCCGTGCCGATAAGAGACGCGGACCTAAGCCAATGACAGTGCGGTCGTGGCGGAATTGGTAGACGCGCAGCGTTGAGGTCGCTGTGGGGTAACTCCCGTGGAAGTTCGAGTCTTCTCGACCGCACCATTCTCTCCAAACTTGGAAATCAACTGAAGTCTTGCGTGGCAGGGTCGAACGCGGTTTGACTTGGGCATGACTGACCTTTCGTTCTCAAGAGCCGAATACGCGCAGCGTCTTGCAAAAACCCGCTCTGCAATGGAGCAGTTGGGTATCGAAGTTTTGATCGTTTCAGATCCGTCCAACAT
>JAPPOI010000313.1 GCA_028818055.1 Boseongicola sp. | reverse complement strand
TGAAAATAGCCATCGAACACGAGCCTGGGATCCCGAACCATAATGTTGGGCCCAGGACTCCGCCTTCTTTGGCATTGTTTGAACTTTCAGGCCCGATCACCCCACGGATTTCTCCAGAGCCGAATTTTGATTTGTCCTTGGTCGTCTGGACGGAGTGTCCGTAGGCGATCCAGTCCACAACAGACCCGCCGAGGCCAGGGATCACGCCAACAACCACGCCGATGATCGAACACCGGACCGACAACCAAATGTTCGCAAACCAGTCGCGCACACCTGTCATCCATCCGCCACCAAGCGGAGAACGATCAGATATAGACCGGTCTTGGCGGATCAGTGCGACAATTTCGGGTATCGCAAAAATGCCAAGGCCGACGATGACCAGTTTCAGTCCGTCCACCAGATACGGCATGTCATACGTGGCCATCCGAAGCTCGCCAGCGCTGTCGCCTTCGCCGATGGTTCCAACCATCATGCCAAGTCCGGCGGCGACAATCCCTTTCAAGGCGACCCGTCCTGCAAGGATGCCAACCATTGAAAGACCGAAGACAGTGATCATTAGCAGCTCTGGCGTTCGGAACTCCAAAACAATTGGACGAGCAACCAGAATGAATAAGGTCAGGAAGGCTGCGCCGACCAACCCTCCGAATAGCGACGATGAAAATGCCGCGGAAAGTGCGCGCGCTGCTTCGCCTTTCTTAGCCAGTGGAAAGCCGTCTAGCACGGTCGCTTGAGACGCTGACGACCCGGGTATTCCCATAAGCACGCTGGCGAAAGTGTCCGATGTTGGGACGACGGCCACCATTCCAATCATAAGGGCAAGGCCAAGAACCGGTTCCATTCCAAACATAAATGGAAGCAAAAGCGATAATCCGGCGATACCGCCAAGCCCTGGAAATACGCCAATGCAAAGCCCCATCACCACGCCAAGGATCAAGTATCCAAGCACTATTGGTTGAAAAATCAGATTGGCGGCGTCGCCAAGCGCCGGTAGGGCGATGGACAAAAGGTCCATGATGAAATTCCACGAATTGAGTGTGGTTTGAGGGCAGGCAATCCCGCCCTCAAATATTCTTGTGCTTAGCCGTTCAGGTCAACGCCGTAGCGGTCTTTCAGCCAATTCACCACGAATGCCTTGGCACTGTCTGGAACGACTGTCGCACTTGCAAGTGCTCCAGCAGCTTCATCGCCAGTCATCTGTGGATAAACGCCAAGGCGGCCTTTTGAGATTTCGCCAAAGTCGGCGCGCGCCTTAACATCCTCGAATGCTTGCGTGTATGTCGCAATAGCGTCGGCCGACGCACCTGCTGGCAGGAAGACCATCTTCTGAGCAGGGAAACCTGCAACGAAGAATGCCTTCCAGGCTTCCCACTTCTCTCCGCTGGTTTCACATCCGGCGGTCGCTTCGCAAACTTCCTTGAATGTTGGCATATCAGGGAACGTTGGGTCGCGAACGATGTTACCATCAGCATCCAAAGCACCCCAGCTCATCATTGGAACAGCTGTGCCTGCGTCGACCAGAGGTGTGACACCCTTCAGGAATGATGAAGATGTTTGATAGTCGATATTGGCTTCGCCACGTTCAAACATCAGTCGACCGTCGCCGCGTCCTTTAATGCCGAAAACAGGTTCAACATTCAGCCCCAGCATTTCCCAAGCCAGAAGCGGTACAAGGTCGAGACGCGTTGCGCCTTGGCTACCGTAGATGAAGTCATTACCCTGTAGAGCACTTGCATCAAGTCCACTCATTTGGCCAGCAAGGTCTGGCGGAAGATAAGCCACACCGCCGGTGCCAGAAGCCAGAACAACGTTCCAGTCGCCATACTCATAACGGACGCGCGGATCACCCAGAAGATATGGGAACTGGGTCGAGCCCGATGATCCAAATATCAAAGTTCCGTCGTCATATTGCTGCTCTTGAAACCAATTGGCGCCTTTTGTCGAGCCTGCACCTGGCATGAACTTCACAACAACTGTCGGATTGCCCGGAAGAGCTTCCGAAAGCAGCGGGGCATAGAAATTTGCCCATTTGGCAGAGCCACCTGTTTCCGAGAATGGGATAACCCATTCGACTGTTTTGCCTGAAAGATCGATGCCGTGACCGCCGGCATTGGCGCCGGACGCCAACGCTGCAGCACCCGCAGCGATAAGTCCAAGTGCCACGCGACGCGTGGTTTTAAAGAATTCCATTTGTTCCTCCCTAAGTCGAACATGCCTCTGTTCGAACGCTGATAGAACAGCCGATTCGCCGTTCTGACGGTGGCACGATGCCTTGTGAAGCTTGCACCAAGCCTTCATCAGGGCAAAAATGTCGCCATGCGGATTGTCCTCGTGGAAGACAACAAGAGCCTTCGAAAAGGGATAGCCTATCGTCTTGGCGACGATGGCCATGCGGTCAATTCACTCGACAACGGCACCGATGCTGAGGCCTTCCTGAAGCAGGAAGACTTTGATCTCGTCATCTTGGACATCAATTTGCCCGGGAAAAATGGGCTGGATGTACTTTCCGACATGCGCAAACGTAACGACCCGCGACCGGTCATTCTTTTGACGGCACGCGCAAGTACTGAAGATCGCGTGATTGGTTTGGATGCTGGCGCTGACGACTACCTTGTTAAACCTTTTGCAATGGATGAATTGGCTGCCCGGGTACGTGCGCTGGGTCGAAGAGGTGATGTGAACCCAACCCAGATGGTCGAATTGGGCAAGCTCGCTTTGGACGTCACAACTCCGCAATTGTGGGAAGGCGATACTCCACTTGAAGTGCCGCGTCGCGAGCTTTCGCTTTTGGTCGCGCTAAGTGAAGCGAAGGGGAAGCCATTGTCCAAGGACCGTTTGTTGGACCACGTCTATGGAACCGGAAGCGATACCGATGAACGGGTCGTTGAAGTCTACGTCTCGCGTTTGCGGAAGCGATTGGCGCGCTTTGGCGTTACTATTCGTGTCCATCGTGGAATTGGATACTCAATAGTCGTTGAGGCCCAATGACGCGGACGTTTTCGCTTCGGGCACGTTTGGTTGCCATTATCCTGACCCCGCTTCTGGTCGTGGCGATGATTGTAGGTTTCTGGCAACTCGACAACGCACGCCGAACAGCGACCAGTGTTTTTGACCGAAGCCTTTTGTCGGCGGCGCTGGCGGTTTCAAACGACGTTGCGATTTCCGGCGGCGATGCGCTCTCCACCCGCACCCGTGATATTCTGTCTAACACGTCAGGCGGGCAGGTCTTCTATCACGTATATGCGCCTGATGGAGTGATCGTCGCAGGTTATGCAACACCGCCAGTAGGGATTCCAAGGGCAACCGCCGAAGAAGCCGGGCCTTCCTATTTTGCCGCGACATATCTTGGCCGGGACGTTCACGGTGTTCGTCTCCAAAACACCACTCAAATCGATGGCTTTTCAGGGGTGTTTACAACAACTGTTTGGCAGGACGCCGAGGTCCGTTCTGTCTTTGTGCGAGATTTGGTGATCAGATCGCTGGTAACAATCTGTGGCCTGATCGGATCACTAGCTATTATCGTTTGGTTTGGTGTGCGCGCGGGTCTCAGACCATTGACCGATCTGGAAAATGCTATCGCCCAGCGAAGCGTCACAGAACTGAGCCCTATCCGACGCTCGGTCCCCGTCGAGGTTGGGGGGGTCGTGGAAACCTTGAACCGGCTTTTTGGCCAGCTATCGACAAGTATGACGGCACA
>JAPPOI010000365.1 GCA_028818055.1 Boseongicola sp. | reverse complement strand
AGACGTCGAGCAAAATATCATCCCATAGAGCCAACAAATCCCCGCTATCCAATAATGACTGGGCGTCGTTGGGTGGCGTCCAGGTCGGGAAAATTGAGATAAGGTCTGCCAGAAGGATATCATCTCCAAAAATCAGATCACCATCGCCGCCCCCGGAAAGACTGTCGTTTCCGGTTGAACCTTCAATTAGGTCGCGACCGTCGTCGCCGGTTGCAACGTCATCACCTGCGCCAACCGACACGGCATCGTTCCCCAAGCCAGCGGATATAGTGTCGGTTCCGGCGCTTGAACTTAAACCGTTGTCCGCATCGTTGCCCACAATTGTGTCGTTTCCACTTCCCGTGAGTCCGTATTCAATGACTGTCCCCCGGGCAATGCCGACATTCCCTTCCAGACCACCAAGATCGGAGTATGTCTCCTCTCGAAGGTCGAGGTTTTGGTGGGAGGTGAAGTCAGCAAAGTCAAAGGTATCTATGCCGCCGGTGTCATAGACAGCGAAGCTGACCGGGTTGGATAGATCAAATGCCATATCGAGGTAGGTGCCGGTGGTTGCGTTGTTGCCGTAAGTGTCGTTGCCGGTCCTTAGATCTGGCGCTCCATACAAGTCGTGGACAGCAATTATGTCGGCAACTTGTGGTGTGATTACATATGCAAAGCTGGCATCGATTGTCGGGTTCTCTGTCTGGTGAAAGTACGACATCACTGACGCTTGCCAACTGTCGTTTTGGTAGTGGTTGTGCACCCCGTAAGTTGCGGCACCATTGTAATTCCCCGCGTGACCGAGGCCGAGAGCATGACCGATCTCGTGCAAATAGGTCTGGTAATAATATCCGTCAGTTCTGTTCGAACCGCCTGCCCAGTTGTCGTCGATGTTTATGAATGCTTGAGTGATTGTTGACCCGGACACCCACGATTGTGCGTAAGCGCCGGAGTTTTCGTCGTCGAAAATAATGTCTGGTGAGCTGATTTGGGGGCGGACCTCGACCCGATAGTCGCCAACACCTGAATCATTCCAGGACCCAGCTTCGATATAGTATGTGCCGGTTGAAGGAGCTTCGAATGCAATTAGGGAGTTGTTCCCAATTACATCATCGCTTGAGGCTAGTACGTTGCCGGTGCCATCAAGCAATCGAAGGTTCGGGTCCTCTAGTGAGTTGCCAGCCCTATCATCACTTTCCATGCTGATCGTAACGGATTGCCCTGCCACCAAAGACACTGCGACGCGGTCGCGATCGAATTGATTGCCGATCGAGCCTTCGAAGTCTTCACCCACATCTACCGAATACAATGTTGAGTTCGTGTCAGCTGCATCGGTTGTCTCCACAACCGTCGAAGTTGGCGGACCGTCGGTCGTTTCGGAGAATAGGAGCCCCGATATGTCGGACCATGCTTGGAGGGCTTGGCGGGCCATATCTTGTCCGTTAGCCGTTAATCCCGTGAGATCAACAGTGAGTGTGTCACCAATCGTCGCGTCAAAGCTACGCGAGTTTCCACCCCAATAACCCTCCGTCAGTTGGGAAGCGATTTGGTCATAGCTATAGACAGGCAGCGAACTTTCAACTGTTCCTCCGTCGCCTGACAAACCTTCAAACTGGCAATCTGACAGCCATGGTTGGAATTCCGCACACGTAGTGCACATCTGATTTACCCACCCTCTTGGTCAAACGCGTGGTGGGTCGGCGAATGAAGCTCCAGGTCCGCATACCATAGGCTTGCGAAGCGTTGCTCCGCGCAAAATCGTTTGTGCATCTGCTCTCACCACTTGTTCGAGTTTTCGAACTGCGCGGAATGAGCCCCCACTCCCTTCCGAGCGCGCACCCAACCTATCGACGCGCCCGTTTCCGAAGAGTTACTCGCTTGCTGAAACGGCAAGAGAAAATAAACGCAATTTAATAAGGATTTTTAGCGACGGCGAAGCGTTTGACCAATTTGCAATGTCGGCGTGAGCTCAATCCTCTGGCCGCCTTTTGGATTGGTTCCATCAACCTGTTCGGCAATAATTCTCGCCGCCGAACGCCCGATTTCACGACGCTCGGCGTCCATAGTTGCCAACTTCACCGGCAGTCCGTCCAAAAGTTCGACGCCATTGAATCCTGCAAGCCCAATGCGGCCAGGCACCTCGATACCTTCATCAAGGCAGTGAAGTAGACCACCCGCACCGATCATGTCGTTTGAAAAGTAGAGAAAATCGATGTCGGGGGACCGTTTAAGAATGGTGGAGGTCAACTCTCGCCCTTTTGCCAGAGCCGAACCGCCCGAATAGAACTCTTGATCGACGATTTCAATTCCTTCTTTCGCCAGCGCCTCGGTGAATCCTTCAAAACGTTTCCGCGCCCGATGGTCCAGCGGCATTTTGGTGCCCAAAAAGCCGATGTTCTGATAACCAGCCTTCACGATCGCACGGGCCATTTCGCGGCCAGCTCGCCTGTGGCTGATGCCAACCATTGAGTCGATCGGTTCGCCATCCGTGTCCATGATTTCGACCACTGGTACGCCCGACGCCTTCAGCATGGCCGTCGCGGCCTCGGTGTGCTCGAGGCCAGCAATGATTACGCCTGAAGGCCGCCATGATAGCATCTCGAACAAGACTTCTTCTTCCTTTTCTGGAAGATAGTTTGTCACGCCGACAACAGGTTGAAGGGGCGTTTCGTCGAGGATCTCCGAAATGCCGGTCATAACTTCTGGAAATACCATGTTGGATAGGCTGGGGATGATGACCGCCACCAGATTTACACGGCTCGACGCCAATGCACCGGCAATTTTGTTTGGCACATATCCTAGTGTTTTTGCGGCCTTCAGAACCTTGTCGCGGGTGGCATCCGATACGTCACCACGGTTCCGGAGGACCCGGCTGACTGTCATTTCGCTGACGCCTGAAGCTTCTGAAACATCGCGAAGTGTCAGCGGGCGGCGTGCTGGAATTTCGATGTCGTCATTCATCGGTATAATCTTCTTGTCAGTCATCTGTTTGGTCGATCATTACTCATCTGCTCACCCCTTAGGCTATTTCGTCACCGAGCGCGAGCCAAAGCATTTTTTTGATTGCCAAATCCACGACACTTGTCACTTGCCTGAGAAACCGACAGAACGGGCGAAGCGGCCCCGTGGCTCAACTGGATAGAGCAGCCCCCTCCTAAGGGGCAGGTTGCAGGTTCGAATCCTGCCGGGGTCGCCATAAAACACTCCTGATTTTCGTCCTGGTGCTTCCACTTTACCAGACGCTGAAGTAGCTCGATTGAAACTGAAATTACGTTTCGTCCAAGGTCCGTTATTTTATAGGCAACGCCGCCACATTGATTTACAAATGTTACACGGCAACGGGGATCGCCGAATAAGGGACACATGAATGGACACGGACGCGAAAGAGCGCGCCGCGCGGGGAGACTACCTAAAGCGACACACAGATGCGCTGATCAAAGACCTTGGATTTGCGAAGGCTTGCGAAGTTTCGGGAAAATCGAAAGCCACACTCGGGCGCTACGCCTCCCTCGCAGATGAAAACGGTGACCGCTTCATACCGGTCAATGTTTTGGTGGAGCTTGAGCGACAGGCATCGATGCCTTTCGTGTCAAAAGCGCTCGCCGAACTGCTTGGTCTTAGACTGGAACATGGTGAAGAAGCTGGCGACCCCACAGGTGGTTTGAACAGTGATGTGATAAAGCTGTCGCAGAGATTTGCCACCTTGATGGCCGAATACAATCACTCGATTGAAGACGGGGTGATTTCGCTCAACGAAACGAAGCGACTGTTGGATGAAACGAATGCCCTTCAAAAAGTCCTGATGGACATGAAGTTGCATCTTCAGGATCAGCCGGGTTGAGTAACGAAAAGAGGGATCGAACCACACACATCCGATCCCTCTTAAGTAGCGATGAAGCTACCAGACTCTGGCACGTGTTTTCCGTGCTCCCCCACCGCTTACCTGCGCCTCACACTGGTTTCCCAGCCTCGATCGCATGGGCGCGCCCTGCGACCGAGGTGGCCGGGCCTTGGGACAACGGGGATGATCGATGCCGACCCGACATCCTCGATATAAGGGAGCGGGTCGTCGGCAACTAATGGGAAAAAATTGCTAATGACATCATTTTTGTGCCTGTGTTTTAAAGCAGCAACGCCAAGGAACTGAGAATGATTGAGACGGTAGAAAATTACTTGGAACAAGGGCAGGCGATTGCGCTTGATTGGATAACGTCTCCAGCGGCTTACGCGCAGTTCGGTCTGCTGGTTGCCGCGTGGCTTGTGGCCGTTGTCGTTGCCGCTTGGGCGCGGCCAAGACTTGCGAAATTGCTTACGCCTGCCGAGGGCCAGAACAATCTGATCGCAAAGGTCAGACGCTTCGCATTTCTGTTCCTTCCGATCCTGTTGCCGGTCTTCGCGTATGCCTTCACTGCTGCGGGAGAACAGGTCACCCGTTCGCTATTCGGCTCAGGGGCCGTCATCGCGCTGGGCAAACGGGTTTTCGTGTTCATTGCGGTTCGAAAGATCGTGAACGAGATCATCTCAGATCCATTTTTGAAACTGCTCGGTCGATATGTCGCGATACCGATCGCGGCGCTCTACGTGTTGGGATTGCTTGACCCCATCGTTGCGACCTTGGAAGCCACGAGAGTTTCGATGGGCCGCATCAACTTCTCGGTTCTTGCCATTGTTCGGGCCATCATTGCGGGGTCTATTCTTTTCTGGTTGGGACGGTGGTCTGCCGACACCGGTACCACATACATCCGGGCCCAAGAGAACATCCGCGTGCCAACGCGCGAACTTGCCGCTAAAGCTTTTGAATTGGCCATTTTCGCAGCGGTCGGTCTCGTTCTTCTGAATGTTATGGGGCTGGATTTGTCGGCGCTGGCGCTTCTCGGCGGTGCGATTGGCGTTGGACTTGGCTTTGGTCTTCAAAAGATCGCATCGAACTTCATATCCGGGATCATTCTGCTACTCGAAGGTCAAGCGACGGTTGGCGATTTCGTGGAACTGGATGGTGGAGAAAGTGGGCGCATCATCAAGATGGGTGCTCGCGCTACAATTCTCGAGACATTTGACGGGAAGTGGATCGTTGTTCCAAACGAGGACTTCATCACGTCTCGGATTGTGAACTGGTCGGACGCCGGCTCGGGTAATCGCTATGAAGTCGACTTTTCGGTGAGCTACGACACGGACATTAATCTCATACCGGACATCATTGAAAAAGCAGTGGCATCACATCCCGGCGTTTTGACGGAACCGGAGGCACCAGATTGCGAGCTTCGAGGGTTCGGAGACAGCGGCGTCGACTTCGGCGTCGAGTTTTGGGTTGAGGGTATCGACGACGGCAAAAACAAGTACACGTCTGAAGTACGCTTCCTGATTTGGAATGCATTGAAAGAAGCTGGCGTAGAGATTCCGTTCCCGCAGCGAGAAATCAGGTACCGCGACGGGCACAAACCAAACTAGAGCATCTTGATCGCAGTCTGATCGATCGACAGGACATAGCCTTGCCGCGCAATTGTCTTGATCAGAAGCTCCGAAACCAATTGATTGCCGAGAGCATCGCGCAGCCGCTTGATACGCGTTGCGCCAGCGGCTTCTTCGCAATCTTCAAGCGACTTGCCTGAGATCATGGCCTCGATCTGGGCGCCCGTCAGAACGTCACCATCCATTCGCGCTTCGGCAAGAACAGACAATGTCTCCATCGCCGCCGCCGTCAGTGTGAATTCCATGTCATTCATGGCGACGATGTTTTCATCTCGGCTAATGATCAGAGACGAGACTTGAATCCCCTGACGTTCGATTGCCCCGATGCGTCGGTTCAAGATCATGATGGTGACAACGAAAACGAAGCATGCAATCAGAAGTCCGGTCGCGAACAGCATTAAGACAAAGATTACAAAACGATAGCTCGACAGCGTTTCGCCAAAAATCGTTCCTGATTGCGCGATGATCTCCAAAAGCTTGATTTCCGCTTCTGATGTGAGGTAGGTGTTCTCAATGAACAGCCGTTCAACCCGGTTGTTGAAGGCGTCAGCGGCGGGCAACCTCCAAAGTAGAAATGTAGCCGTGCTTCCCAGGATCAGGACAACGGCGGCAATTCCAAGCGCAACAACTCTGGTTCCGGCGGCTTTTGCGTCAGAAACGGAGGAAGTATTGTCCTGCATCTTTTTTCCTGCTTTCCAAACCACTGTCGTCAAAAACCGATTGCACTTGCAAAAGCGTCCAGCCACCGGCCTTTACGCGCCCCTTCACTTGGGCTTCTACTGCTTTGGACATTTCACACGGTGAAACGTCAACCTGGATGACACCATAGTGAAGTTTAAGCGGGTTATCTCGTTTCGCTTTGTAGTCAGCAAAACAAGCGGCTTGAACCGAACCGGCGAATGCCAGAACGCCAACAAAAGCCAGGAATAGATATCGTGCGTAAGTCATAAGCAGAGCCTGTGTGGTTACGCGCGGAAAATCAATAACATCCACCACTTGCAGCATTGTTATCGCATAGCAGTGGCCAGATATTGCTTGTCTCTCTGCTCCCACTCCAAATCGAAACCACGGGCAACAATGCTGCCATTTAACGTTGTTTGAATTGAAAAGGGGCTGACATGAATAGGTTCACCGCAACAATCTCGGGTTTCGCGATTGCCTTGGGCATGGCGGTACCCGCTCCGGCGCAGGCGGATAGCGATGACCTGGCAAAGTGGATTGCTGGGGCGGCGGCGTTGGCAATCATCGCGAAAGCCATCGATGATCGGAATGACAGGAAGAAAGCGGCAGCATCAGCGCATCGCAGATCTGTCGAGCAGTACTCAACCTATGACAACCGTCGGATAATTGACGGCACAATTCGACCGTACCACAAAAATCGGGACACGAAGATCAAAGCCGCCCGAAACAAGCCGTTGCCGAGGACATGTTTGCGCGTGATTGAAACCAATCGCGGTGAGCGGCTTGGGTACCAGTCCAGATGTCTTGAAAGAAATTACCGATATGCCGACCGTTTGCCGAGGTCCTGCGAGACCATCGTGCGAACGAACGGTCGGTTTCAGTCAATCTACGGCGCTCGGTGTTTGCGTCGTGACGGCTGGAAGGTCGCCAGACGTTGAGTTTCAGTTTCCGACGTGGATATCCCGCACATCTCCTTTCGCGTCGGAGGGTCGGGGCCAAAACTCCGGCCCAAGTTTGAGTAACGAGTGGGATGTTGTAACGGTCTCACGAGTGAAGACGTAAGAGTAAGAAGGGCGACGCTAACTGGGGCGTCGCCCTTTCCTTGTGGTGCGCAGTGATTTGGTATTCTCTCCGCCCATGGCAGGACCAGATTTCCAAGAAGAACGCGGCTTGCTCGCAAGTGGGGCAAGAACCATAGCTGGAATTGATGAGGTTGGACGCGGGCCACTGGCTGGCCCGGTCACTGCGGCAGCTGTGATTTTGGATCCGGACCGCATTCCCATTGGATTGAATGACTCGAAAAAACTTTCGGTTTCCGCCCGCGACCGAATAGCGGCGGAGCTTTGGGAATGCGCAAGGGTGTCTGTATCTCATGCCTCTGTTGCGGAAATCGATGAGGTGAACATCCTCCGCGCATCGCATCTCGCTATGGAGCGTGCGCTAAAAGGTTTGGGAGTTCCCGTGGACCACGCGCTTGTTGACGGAAACATGATCCCGGCAAATCTCGGGTGCCCAGCTTCGGCCTTGATCAAAGGCGATGGCAGATCGTTATCGATTGCCGCTGCGTCTATCGTCGCGAAGGTGGTGCGTGATCGCATCATGGTGGATTTGGCGCAACAGCACCCCGGTTACGGCTGGGAAAAGAATGCTGGATATCCCACAAAAGCGCATCGTGAGGCGCTCCTCGCTCTTGGGGTGACCCCACACCATAGACGTTCATTCAAGACCGTCCACAATATGTTGTGACAAGAGAAAATCGTAACCTCTTGATTCAAAAAAGAATTTGACGACGAATCAGCTTTGACTCATCTTTAGGCCAAACAAATCACAGGCCGCAGGCAGGTCTGGGGACAGAGGCAGAGATGACGACGAAGACGCGGAAGGTGGCTGCGAAGCTTCCTTTGAATACGATTGTGGATGGCGATTGCATTGAGGTCATGCGGTCGTTACCAGAGGCATCGGTTGACCTGATTTTCGCTGATCCACCCTACAATCTGCAATTGCGCGGGGACTTGCATCGCCCGGATAATTCCAAGGTGGATGCCGTTGACGATGCGTGGGACCAATTCGATTCACTTAAGGTTTATGACCGTTTTACGCGCGACTGGCTTTCGGCTGCACGCCGTATCCTGAAGCCGAACGGCGCGATCTGGGTCATTGGCTCATACCACAATGTGTTTCGCCTTGGGTCCGAACTGCAGAACCAAGGTTTCTGGATCCTGAATGATGTGGTTTGGCGCAAGTCAAACCCGATGCCAAACTTCCGCGGCAAGCGGCTGACTAATGCGCATGAGACATTGATTTGGGCATCAAAAGGTGAGGGTGCCAAATACACATTCAACTACGAAGCCCTAAAAGCCTTGAACGAAGGCGTCCAAATGCGATCGGATTGGGTGTTGCCCATCTGTACGGGTCATGAACGCCTGAAAGACGAAAATGGCGACAAGGCACACCCGACACAGAAGCCTGAAGCCTTGTTGCATCGTGTTCTGCTCGGCACGACAGATCCTGGCGACGTGGTCCTGGACCCATTTTTTGGCACTGGCACGACCGGTGCCGTTGCGAAAATGCTCGGGCGTGACTTCATCGGGATTGAGCGCGAGGCGGACTACCGGAAGGTTGCCGAGGCACGCATCGCCAAGATCCGCAAGTTTGACAAGTCTGCCCTTGAAGTTTCGGCGTCCAAGCGGGCTGAGCCCCGTGTGCCGTTCGGCCAATTGGTTGAGCGCGGAATGCTTCGCCCCGGTGAGCTCTTGACGAACCCGCGCGGGCAAGCCGCCAAGGTACGTGCTGATGGAACCTTGGTTGCTGACGACATCAAGGGGTCGATCCACCAAGTCGGCGCGGCGCTTGAGGGTGCCCCAAGCTGCAACGGCTGGACGTATTGGCACACCAAGATCGACGGAAAAACTGTTCCCATCGACGTGTTTCGCCAACAAATCCGATCTGAAATGAACTGAATTCAAGCTTACCGCCGGTGCCTGTGGCCGCCCACGGCACTGACTTGACCCCGCTTGTCCAAGCGGGGTCTTTTTTTGCGTTGAGCCGAGTTGTGGTTCGCGAGCCCCGATTTTTCCGTGGCACTAGCGAAGGTAGCCGATCGCGTACGTCGGAGTCAGTTGTTGAGACTGAATATATGCATCAAGCGCATCCTGCTCCGGCTGTCGCGATGTCTTCGTTTCTTCGCGTGCCAAGCCACCAGTAATGTAAAGGCTGTCCAGGTCCTCGCCCAAGGCACCTTTTATGTCGGTAATGATGCCATCACCGACGCAGAGGATGCGATCATCTGAGATCGGAGAATCGAGCGCCGCCAATCGCCGGCGAGCAAGATCGTAAACCGGCGGGTGTGGCTTGCCGAAATACAGGCTTTCGCCACCCATTTCAGTGTAAAGCTTGGCCAGCGCGCCAGCGCACCATTCCCGAGTTTCGCCACGATCGACAACGATATCGGGGTTTGCGCAAAGAAGTTTCAATCCCTTCTGCTTGGCAAACAAAAACTCGGGTCTGTTGACGTCCGGGTTGGCATGAGCGTCAAACGGTCCAAGGCACGCGATACCCGTTGCGTCTTCTAACGGAACCCGTCTGACGTCCACTGGGTCGTCGATGATCTTCAATGGTTCGAAGAACGTCAGATCGTAGTCTTGCCCCATGAACCAGACTTTCTCGCCGACCACACCCCGAAACATCGCTGCACGGGCACTATCACCGCTCGTCGCGATGACATCCCAGCAATCGCGTGGCACGCCAATCTGTTCATCGAGCTGCCGTTCGACAGACGCGCGAGGTCGAGGCGCATTCGTCAACAGAACAACCTTGCCACCCTTGGCGCGAAAACCACGCAGTGCCTCGACAGCTTCCGGAAATGGGCGCAATCCGTCATGCAGGCATCCCCAAAGATCGCAGAAGAGCGCATCATAGCGGTCCGAGATACTGGCAAGGCTGTCGACGATCTGGACCACGGATCAGACTTTCAACGAAGGGATAATTTGTTTTTTCCGGCTAACGACGCCCGGCAGACTGACGATGTCACCGGTAACTTCTGCGCCGAAGCTTTTTTCAGCAACGGATTTTGTTAACTCGTTGGGAACGAAAAGCAGGGCTTCTTCATTCAGGATATCGATCAGGAAGAACAACACCTGATCCACACCGTCTTCTTCGGCGACAGTCGCCATGTCTTCCATCAGATCGACTTTGCGTGCCAGAACTGTCGACGGCGATGTCGTTTCAAGAACGGATACCCGGAATTTCGTTCCATCGACTTCGTACTGCTTGCTATCCATTCGCAGCAATTCGCTGTTCGAAAACGACGATACGTCGGACTTTGCTGCGAACATTTCGGCTGCATAGTCCTGAATTCGAATTCCCAAATCTGACGCCAGATCCTCGGCCAGTTTCCGATCAACGTCCGTAGTCGTCGGCGACCGGAATTCCAAGGTATCTGACAGGATGCACGACAACATTGCGCCTTTGATCGCCTTAGGCATTTTCGCGGCATCGCTACCCATAAGGTCGTGCATGATCGTTGCAGTGCAAGCGACGGGCCTTACGGTAATACTGATAGGTGACTTCGTTTTCAGTCCACCTTGCAGCAAATGGTGGTCAATGATCTCAATTATGTTTGCCGAATTGATGCCGTCAGGCAGTTCGGCTTCATTGTTCGTATCCACAACCACAACGTCATCTGCTTCGGTCACGTCGTCCAAATGATTGGGCTTTTCCAATCCCCAGTGCTTTAGCACAAACAAAGCCTCGGTATTTGGTTCGCCAAGCAACCTCGGCTCGGCTGACTGGCCCCGGCACTCGTTCAAATACCACGCCCAAATGATGGGCGAACCCGTAGAGTCCGTGTCGGGAGATTTGTGCCCGAAGACTTTGATGGTCATGTTTCTTGATCCGTGAATACTGTTACTTCGCGCGCCTTATAACAGTGGGCGAGGCATTGTCACCCCGATGAAATGTCGCTGCGCTTTGACGCTCGAAGCACCGGTTGTTAGAATGCCTTCACCTGAAAAGGAGGACTTTCGAAATGGACGATCTGGCTTAGCGCCCGCCCATCCTTTCTGCGCTCATGCGCCCCTTTTCAATTAGGAGCATCCTGACAATGGACCAAGCTGGCTAACCCCGTTTGCGGGGCTTGAACCGCGCGCCGTGCGATTTTCTCCAATTCAGCGAAAAGGGTGCACTTATGCCCAAATCACGGAAACGTTCCGCCAAGAGCGGAATGAACAGCCTGTTGCCAAAGGCAACTCAAAACAAGCCGTCAGTCTTCAGTCGGCGACTGGTGCAGTCGCAACCGAAGTATCAATCCAAAGGGCTGCAATCAGGTGGTCGACCGAAATTGATACCGGGCCGTACAGGAGGCCGCTAACAAATTGCTCCGCAGCGCACCTTGATGCGTTGCGGAGCTTTCGGCATGCTTGGGCTAACGAAGGGCCCGAGCAGCCATGCAAGAAACCGAATTGTATCCACCCATCAAATCCTTCCTTGAAGGGCAGGGATACGAAGTAAAATCCGAGATTGGACCTGTTGATGTCATGGCGCTACGCGGCGATGATCCTCCGATCATCGTCGAATTGAAAACCGGTTTTTCGTTATCTTTGGTGCATCAAGCCGTCGCGCGATTAAAGGTCACGGACGCGGTTTATATTGCTGTCCCGCGCAAGACTGGAGCCGCGTTTTGGTCTTCACTCAAGAACATGAAGATGTTGTGCCGTCGGCTTGGCATCGGTCTGATCACGGTTCGCATGAAGGATGAACTAGTCGAAATCCATTGCGACCCCGCACCGTATCAACCGCGCAAGCAAGCAAAAAGGCGAGACGCACTTTTGCGAGAGTTCGCCAAAAGAAATGGAGATCCGAATGAAGGCGGATCCACGCGAGCCGGGTTGGTGACAGCCTACCGGCAAGACGCAATCAAATGTGCCGAGGTACTCTCTGAACATGGGGCCAGCAAGGGTGCCTTTGTGGCGTGTACTGCGGACGTTAAACACGCCACACGGTTGATGGCGGATAACCACTATGGATGGTTTGAAAGGGTTGAGCGCGGTGTCTATGGCCTAACGGCGACCGGGCTTCAGGCTATTGAGGTCGGAGTCAAGCGATGACGTTCACCATCTTTGCCGAGATTGGCACTGTGGCGTTGATGTTTTCGGTCGCGCTTGCTGTGTTCGCAGGTTTCGTAAAGGGGACCGTAGGGTTCGCTTTGCCCATGATAATGGTTTCAGGCCTAGGATCATTTCTGTCACCCGAACTGACGT
Source organism: Boseongicola sp. (assembly GCA_028818055.1). Classification (GTDB taxonomy): domain Bacteria; phylum Pseudomonadota; class Alphaproteobacteria; order Rhodobacterales; family Rhodobacteraceae; genus JAPPOI01. The sequence continues at coordinate 4,030 of JAPPOI010000365.1, read as the reverse complement.
TGGCTGGTTTGATCATCTCGGCTGTTTTCACGAACGTGTGGCAAGCGCTTCGGACTGGTGTCGCGAATGTGGTTCTTTCGGTGCGAGCGCACTGGCGCTATTTGACGATCCTGTTCATTTTCCTCGTGGGTGCGGCGCAGCTGTTCCCGCATTTGCCTGAATATGTCTTGTTCCTTTGCCTCGGCGTTCCGGTAGTCTTCTTTGCCAGCCTCCAACTGCTTGGCTGGCAACTTCAAATCGGACAGTCCAACCGACGAACGGCCGAACTAGGAGTCGGAAGCCTTGCCGGTGTTTTGGGAGGGCTTTCAGGCATTTGGGGTCCGCCAACTGTGATCTACCTGACTGCATTGAACTTACCAAAAGACGAGCAGATGCGCGTTCAAGGGATCATATACGGTTTTGGGGCTTTCGTACTTCTGGTTGCACACCTGCGCTCTGGAATTCTCAACGCAAGTACAATTCCATTTAGTGCGTTCTTGTTGGTGCCATCTTTGATTGGTTTGGCAATCGGTTTTGCTGTTCAGGAACGGATGAGCCAGGACGCATTCCGCAAGGCGACTCTGGTTGTACTGATTATCGGTGGATTGAACTTGATCCGCCGCGGACTGATTGGCTAGACCGCGACGGATTTGAGATTAGTTGATCGCGACGGCTTTGATATCGTCGTCGATGTGGTTTTCGTACTGGGCAAAGTTCTCGGCAAACATCGCAACCAATTTGGCCGCCTGCCTGTCGTATGCATCCGGGTCATCCCAAGTGCGGCGCGGATCGAGCAAGATGTCAGGAACAGCACTTGCCTTGACATGCGTCGGGACTTCGAACCCAAAGTTCTTGTCTTTTCTGTACTCGGCATCGGCTAGCGATCCATCCAATGCTGCGGTCAGTAGCGCGCGCGTCGCCTTGATTGGCATGCGACTTCCAACGCCATACGCTCCGCCGGTCCAGCCTGTATTCACCAACCAGCAGGTCGCTCCATGCTTCGCTATCTTCTCGCGCAGCAGTTCGCCGTATACCTCTGGTCGCCGTGGCATGAATGGAGCGCCAAAACACGTCGAGAATGTTGGTTGCGGTTCGGTGACCCCGCGTTCGGTTCCAGCAACCTTTGCGGTAAAGCCAGACAAGAAATGATACATCGCCTGCGCCGGTGTGAGACGCGCAATCGGAGGCAGAACTCCGAAGGCGTCACAGGTCAACATGATGATATTTTTCGGATGACCGCCAACTGCGGTTTTGGACGCGTTCGAAATGTAGTGAAGCGGATAAGCACACCGCATGTTGGCCGTCAGACTGTCGTCTTCAAAATCCAACTCTTTGGTCTCGGGATCGTAGACCATGTTTTCAATGACGGTCCCGAACTTGGTTGTTGTGTCGTAGATTTCCGGTTCAGCGTCGCGGCTCAAATTGATCGTTTTCGCGTAGCACCCACCTTCAAAGTTGAAGGTGCCGCGGTCCGACCATCCATGTTCGTCGTCTCCGATCAGTACACGCTGAGGGTCGGCGGACAGTGTAGTCTTGCCGGTACCGGACAAGCCAAAGAAGACTGCGGTGTCTACCGGGTTACCGGGCGCATGGTTTGCGGAACAGTGCATCGGCATGATGCCGCGTTCCGGCAGAAGATAATTCAACAACGTGAATACGGATTTCTTGTTCTCGCCAGCGTATTCCGTGCCACCAATTAGGATCAGCTTGCGGTCAAAGTTCAAAGCGATGACGGTGTCCGACCGACAGTCATGCCGCTTTGGATCTGCCTTGAACGACGGCGAATTGATAATTGTGAATTCTGGTTCGAACGTGTCGAGTTCGTCACGCTCTGGGCGACGCAGCATGTGACGAATGAAAAGCGAATGCCACGCCAGTTCGGTGACAACACGCACGTCAAGTCGCTGGGTAGGGTCGGCGCCGCCGAACAGATCCTGAACGAAGTAATCGCGTCCAGCCATATGGGCAATCATGTCGTCGTAAAGCGCATCAAAGCCTTTTTCAGACATCGGGCGGTTTGCGTCCCACCAAATGGTGTCCTCGACTGAAGCGCTGCGCACGACGTGTTTGTCTTGCGGTGATCGGCCGGTGAACTTGCCAGTCGATACCAGCAGAGTCCCGCCTTGGCCCAGTGTGCCTTCCTCTAGGCAAAGGGCCTTCGAGATCAGATCGGGTTCCATCAGGTTGTAATAGACGTTGCCCAGTCCGGTTATTCCTTGGGTTTCGAGAGTGTGTTGGGGGTTCACTCGGCCCTGTGTCATCCGATTGATGCTCCTGACTGCTTGGATGCGCGTGCATCCGCTTAATGGCCCCGAAAGGCTACAAACTCGTTATAGACCGCAGGTTTTAGAGAAGAACAGGACGCCGGGTCGCAGTTAGCGCCATCAAATCAAAAGATTTTTCAAGTTAGCGCCATCAAGGCGCCCGGGCGGGGCCTTAGTGTGGCCAATTAGTCGAAATTCAACAAATTCAGCGTTCATTATTCGTGGCGAATACCCTTGATTCGCACATTATTGTTGAAAAACCGCAAGTCAGACATGATTATGCCCAGAAAAAGACACCGTGAAATGCGCCATTCATAAGGCGTTCGAGAGAGCAGTAAAGGAAAATACTCATGTCCAGGATCGCACTGGTCGATGACGATCGAAACATTCTGACGTCAGTCTCAATGACCTTGGAAGCAGAAGGCTTCGAGGTCGAAACATACAACGATGGTCAGGCCGCACTTGATGCGTTCAATAAGAAACTGCCAGACATGGCAGTCTTCGACATTAAGATGCCTCGCATGGACGGCATGGATTTGCTGCAGCGCGTTCGCCAGAAATCGGCGATGCCCGTGATCTTCCTTACATCAAAGGATGATGAAATCGATGAAGTCCTTGGGCTTCGTATGGGTGCCGACGACTATGTCAAAAAGCCATTCTCGCAGCGCCTGCTTGTTGAGCGCATTCGCGCATTACTTCGTCGACAAGAAGTAATTGCCGGCGACGGCGACGGTGGCGAAGTCGATCAGGCACAGGTTATGGTGCGCGGCGAACTTCGCATGGACCCGTTGCGTCATTCGGTAACCTGGAAAGGCCTGGATGTTTCGCTGACAGTCACCGAGTTTCTACTTCTTCAAGCGTTGGCTCAGCGCCCGGGTTTCGTGAAGTCACGTGACCAGCTGATGGATGTCGCCTACGACGACCAAGTCTACGTTGATGACCGCACTATCGTCAGCCACATCAAGCGCCTTCGCAAGAAAATGCGTATGGTTGATGATGAATTTTCGGCAATCGAGACGTTGTACGGTATTGGGTATCGATACAACGAAGAGTAACCGCTCGCATCGGGGGTGAGCCTGGTGGGTGCAAAACCAGCCAAGCATGCCGATGTAGTTCTGGGCGAAGATTGGTTAGGCCAGGACGCTGCGGCAGAAAGTGAAGCGCGGGCAAAGCGTGACCGACGTGGTTTGATTTCCATGAACAGGTCACCTTTGGCCCGTAAAATCATCACCTTCAATCTGCTCGCCATCCTTGTTTTGGTGGCGGGCGTTTTGTTTTTGAACCCGTTTCGCGACAGTCTCGTGGCGCAACGCGAGCGTGCGTTGATCATCGAAGCCGATCTGATCGCCGGATTTCTCGATGCGCAGATCTCGGCTGGTCCCTCTGCTAATGCGTTTGATAACGCGGAAGCGATCGTTAGAAATCTTCGGATTCAAGAAAGTGCCGAGGTTTTTGTTTTCGAAGCTGATAACAAGCTCGTTGTTTCCACAGTCGGTAACATCGAGCAGCGTAGTGCTGCAGGCTCCCAGTTCGATTCAGAACGAACAACAATATTAACCGACTTCCTCAACACGATTTGGAGCAACCTGTCAGGTCTGTTCGGAAAGGCAAATGAAGGGCCACCGGTCGAAACAACGAATGAAGAAGCCGTTTCAGCGGTTGTCGATCGAGCCCTTACAAGTGGCACACAGATTCAGTCCACCACTGACATCTTTGGAAACACCATTTTTACCGTTGCAACGCCTATTCGGAACGGCGGAGATGTTGTGGGTGCCGTCGCCATCGCC
>JAPPOI010000200.1 GCA_028818055.1 Boseongicola sp. | reverse complement strand
GTAGAAGCCAGAAAGCGAATTGGGTGCTAGGCGTCAAATGTGCCCGGGGACCAACCCAGTAGATACATGTCGTAATTGTCGGCACGGAGCTCGGGCCAGTAGTTTTGAACCGGCATGGCATCCAGCGTCGCGGTGACACCGATTTGCGCCAACATCCCTGTGATCGCCTGACAGACGCTCTCGTCGTTCAGATAGCGATTGTTCGGACACTTAAGGCCAAACGAAAAACCATCGGCATATCCAGCCTCAGCAAGTAACGCCTTGGCCTTCTCGATATTGAATTCAGGTCGGGCAACGAGCGATGTGGAGTATCCATTCATTGCTGGCGATACCAACTGGCTCACCTCTTCCGCGTTGCCACGCATGATGGTTTGCAAGATCGCCGGGACGTTCACTGCGTGGGCGACGGCCTGGCGCACGCGAACATCCGCAAATGGATTTGCGTCTGTAGTTTCGGCAGAATACTTCAGCGCGTCAGCCTCGTGCGGGAAGCCCAGCATAATAACCCGCGCCTCGATCCCTTGAATGACCTTTACGTCGCTGTTGCCTTGCAGCCGCGCCACGTCCTGGATTGGGACCGGGTTTATGAAATCGACGTCGCCTGACAGCAGTGCCGCCAGTGCCGTAGCCGAGTTCTGGATTGGCTGCACAGTTGCCTTGGTTATGTTGTGCTCGGCATCGCCCCACCATCCCGAAAACGGCTCGAGAACCGTGCGCAGGCCGGGTTCGCGCGCTGTAACCTGGAACGCGCCAGTGCCATTGGCGTTCAGTGTAGCGAAGTTGCCATTTTCCTTGTCGGGGAGCGCTGCATTGTTTGCTTCGGCCCAACCGCTGTCCATGATCATCCAGTTCGCAATTGACCCCGGAAAGATCGGGTTCGGTGCGTTCGTCATGAAGTCGACTGTATAGTCATCGACCTTGATGACCTCTGAGATTGGCGCGAACCAACTGCGCGTGTCAGACGCTTCATTGGACGCCCGCTGGTACGAAAACACGACATCGTCGGCGTTGAATTCAGCACCATCCTGAAACGTCACACCCTGGCGCAAAATGAAGCGCCACCCATCGCCGTCACCAATGGGCTCCCAAGAGGTGGCCAGAGCGGGCTCGACGGTCATGTCTTTGCCTCGACGCACGAGGCCTTCGTAAACATTATTCAGAAAACCAAGAACAGGTGCCGAGTTGACGGCATGCGGGTCCATGGTTTGGGGATCGGTGGTCACCGCCCAATTAAATTCATTGGACTGAGCCGGCAACGCGAGGGAAACAGAAAGCGCAATCAACGATGTAATTCGGTACATGGCAGTCTTCCTTCGGTTTGAAAATTTAAAGCCCCAGAACGCCGAGTTCTGCTCAAGGCAACGCCTCGACGTTGGGAAATATCCCGGGGGACGATGCCCCCGGGGTCAAATAATTGCGCGCCGAAACGCGCAACAGTTTTAGTTAATCGTCGCGTGCTTGATCATCGGCTGGTTTTCAGGATCAACCTCGATACCAACGTTGTCGCCCATCGCCCAGTTCAACACCTGGTGGTGAATTGGGATATAGAGCTGATCATCCTGAACGACCCGCCAAATATCTGCGATATCAGCGTTCCGAGCCGCGAGGTCGGTATTTGAAGCCAGCGACAGGATCTTGGCGTCAAGCTCGTCATTGTCGTAGCCTGTGCCGTTCCAAGTACCGATACTGCTTTCACGACCGTGGACGAGGAAGTTGAAGATGTACTCCGAGTCATAGGTCGGGACACCCCAGCCGAGCATGTAGAAGTCAGTCTTACCATCGGTGATTTTCGGTAAGTGCTGAGCCTTCGGGATAGCATCCAAGTTCACGGTGATATTGATCTGACCCAACATACCAACTGCCGCCTGGCAAATGCCCTCGTCATTGATGTAGCGGTCATTTGGGCAATCGAGGCGGATCGAGAAGCCGTCACCGTAGCCCGCTTCAGCCATAAGCGCCTTAGCACCTTCAACATCGGTAGAGCTTTCTGCATCCATTTCAGCAGTCCAGCCGTTGACGAACGGTGGTGCAATCATGCCAGCTGGCTGCGACTGACCACGCATCACGACTTGCCGGATGGCATCACGATTGATCGCCATCGACATCGCCTTGCGCACACGCACGTCAGCAAGCGGGTTTGCACCTTCGATGTTGTCGGCCTCAAGATCAGCTGCGCCCTGGTTCATACCAAAGAAGATAACCCGGTTTTGAGGTGCCGTTTTCACAACCAGCCCATCTGCGGCATTCACACGCTCAAGGTCCTGAACCGGAACGTCCTGCAAATAGTTGATTTCGCCAGAGAGAAGTGCGGCGACGCGTGTCGCAGCGTTCTGGATTGGCGTGTGAACGATCTCCGAATAAGCCATCGGGAACTGATCACGGCCCCAATAATCTTCGTTACGGGCCATGACGGTCTTTACGTCAGGCTCGCGGCTGACCAACCGATATGCACCAGTGCCGTTCACGTTTGTCGTGGCATAGGTGATCTCACCGCCTTCGAAGTCTTGAACTTTTACGGTGTTGTTTTCCTCGGTCCAGTCCTTGTCCATGATGAACAGGTCGGTGAGGTTTGCCGAAAGGATCGGGTTTGGACCGTCGGTAACCATCTCAACCGTGTAGTCATCAACCGCACGGATTTCGACGATCGAGTTCAGCAGTTCCTTCATGTCCGATGTTGGTGTTTTCGCGCGCTCATAGCTGAAAACAACATCTTCGGCAGTGAAGTCGTTGCCATTGTGGAACTTTACCCCTTCACGCAGCTTGAACACCCAAACGTTCGGATCATCAGGGCTTGGGCCCCAATCGGTCGCCAATGCCGCCTCAAAAGCACCCGTGACATCACGAATGATCAGAGCCTCGTACATCTGGTGACGAATTGTGTGGGTTTGTCCTTCATTCTGCGAATGCGGATCAAGTGTCAGAGCATCGCCCGCGCTTGCCCAGCGCAGGGTCTCCGCACTTGCGGGCAGCGCCAAGGCGGCAACCGTGGTCGCAAGAAGTGCAGTCATTGCTAATTTCATTGGAAATCCCCTGTTACTTATTTATTGAACTCATTGTTCGCCAAATCCGGGGGGATCACAAGGCATCCTTTGCCTGAAACTCGCCTATCTGCGATCACTTTATTCAATCTTGTCAATAATCTGCCGCCGCAAACGCTTGGAAATTCGCGCATTTCCAAAAACGCTATCGTCGAGCTGCGAACTTCGGTGAAGCCTTTAGAGTTTCATCAATTGGGCTAAGCGCATTTGTAACGTTTCGCCAAAAATAGCCCCCGCTGAGGGATTTTTTGGCACGCGTCAAATTCCCCGAAGCAAACCCTTGGGTAACTCACGCAGTCAACAAAGATCAGTTGCGAACTCGTCCAAACGCCGACAAGCGATTGATCTCATCCAAGCGATCCAGGTTGACCACAGTGGAAAGCATCAACCGATCGTGGCTCCAGTCACCTGGGCTTTGGATCGCAACTGTCGTCAGTGTCACAGCGGCAAGCAAAGGCACCGCAATCGCTGCAAATAGAGCCCGTTGGTTCCGTGGGCGAGCCGCTTCGAGCGCCGAAAGAATTCTTTGCTCCAGAAAGCTTTTGTTGCGTTCGATCAGCGAAGATCGATCAGCGGTAACAAGTGTGACTTTGGGCACCGCAAGAACAAATGCGCGATCACGGCGGAGTGTCTTTTGGCAAACAGAAAGTAGCGTCTCACAGTACGAGCGTACGT
>JAPPOI010000163.1:1956-3714 GCA_028818055.1 Boseongicola sp. | reverse complement strand
GTTCAGATCCGGGAAAACAAATACGTTTGCGGCGCCCTCAATCGCAGACCCAGGCGCTTTCCTTTCGGCGACAGACGGCACGATTGCCGCGTCGAACTGCAGCTCACCATCTATTGGCAAGTCTGGGCGTTCCTTCGCGACACGATCCATCGCCTCATGAATGCGCTCCAAAGACCGATGCGCCCGCGCTGGCACCGATCCCTTCGTCGAGAAAGACAGAAAAGCAATTTTCGGCGCCAGACCGGTCAACGACTGAAGAGAACCCGCCGACGCAATGGCAATCGACGCCAATTCGTCCGCAGTTGGCTCAAGGATCAGGCCACTGTCCGAAAAAATGACGGGGCGGTTGTGTGGTTCGGCCAACAGCATCAGGAAGTAACTGGACACAACCTCGCTGTCCGGCGCTTTACCGATGATCTGAAGCGCCGTTCGCACGACGTCAGAGGTCGTCTCGACAGCACCGCCCAAAGTCCCATCAGCGTGACCAGACCGCACCATCATCGCGGCGAAACCCAGACGCGTCGAAACCGTTTCTTTGGCCGCGTCTTCCGAGATGCCCTTGTGTTTGCGCAAGTTGAAATATTCTTCAGCGAATGCGTCTAAGTGAGGCGACTTCGCGGGATCGACCGTGGAAACGCCTTTTACAGACAGATTACTGCCCACAAGGGTCACCTTTGCGACGCCATCTGCCTGCGCTCTTTCAGCGGCCTCCTGAACTCTGGGGTCGTCCCCCTCCGACAAAACTATGTGCGGATGGGCTTTACGGCTACGTTCGATGATGTCGTCAATCACGGTCATTATGGAAACCTTCAACAAAAAAGGCCGGCGGTCCATACCGCCGGCCTTTTCTCATATCTATGCAAATTACTCAGCAGCCATATCGGTTGCGCTGACACCGGCCACTGCGACTGGCGCTTTCATCGCATCACGACGGAAAGGTTCGCCCAGTTCCTGATTGATCATGGCTTCGATCAACGTTGTCTTGCCATGGTTCATCTGATCGTCGATCGCCTTGCGAAGCGCTTCGGTAAGCTCATCCATCGTCCGGGCAACAACACCTTGAAGACCACAAGCTTTGGCGATGCCAGCGTAGCTAACTTCTTCGTCCAGCTCGGTACCAACGAAATTGTCGTCGTACCAAAGCGTCGTGTTCCGTTTCTCAGCGCCCCACTGGTAGTTGCGGAAGACGATCTGCGTGATGGCAGGCCAGTCGCCACGACCAATCGCAGTCAGTTCGTTCACGGCGATACCAAATGCGCCGTCGCCTGCGAAGCCGACAACCGGGACATCTGGCTGGCCGATTTTCGCGCCGACAATCGACGGAAGACCGTATCCACATGGTCCGAACAGACCCGGTGCCAGATACTTGCGGCCTTCTTCAAAGCTTGGATAAGCGTTGCCGATCGCACAGTTGTTGCCGATGTCTGACGAAATAATCGCCTCTTTTGGAAGTCCAGCCTGAATGGCCCGCCAGGCCATACGTGGGCTCATCCAATCAGGCTTGGCGGCGCGTGCACGCTCGTTCCAGCTTGTACCGGGATCATCATCTTCATGATCCATCGATGATAGCTGCTGTGCCCATGCTGACTTGCTTTGCGCGATGGTGTTCTTGCGATCGGCGCGGCCTTTGTCGCCAGCGGTATCCGAAAGCTGGCCAAGAATGCCTTCAGCAACTTTTTTGGCGTCACCAACAATTCCAACAGCAACTTTCTTGGTCAGGCCAATGCGGTCGGAGTTGATATCAACCTGAATGATCTT
>JAPPOI010000163.1:0-1946 GCA_028818055.1 Boseongicola sp. | reverse complement strand
GGCCAATCCGGTCTGGATTGATATCGACTTGAATGATTTTCGCATTTGCAGGCCAGTAATCGATTCCATAGCCCGGCAACGTCGAAAACGGGTTCAAGCGAGTGCCCAAGCAAAGCACGACGTCGGCTTTGGAAATGAGTTCCATGCCTGCTTTCGAACCGTTGTAGCCGAGAGGTCCGGCAAACAAAGGATGTGAGCCCGGGAACGCATCGTTGTGCTGGTAGCCCACGCAAACTGGCGCATCGAGGCGTTCTGCCAGCGCCATCGACGCCGGGATGCCGTCAGCCAAGACTGCTCCGGCACCGTTCAGGATCACCGGGAACTCTGCGTCAGAAAGAAGCTTGGCAGCATCAGCAACTGCATCTGCACCGCCAGCAGGACGTTCAAATTCGACGATGGCTGGCAGATCGATATCAATAACCTGCGTCCAGAAATCACGCGGAATGTTAATCTGCGCAGGTGCACTTGCACGTTTGGCCTGCAGGATCACGCGGTTAAGGACCTCAGCCATACGACTCGGGTCGCGGACCTCTTCCTGATAGGCGACCATATCTTCAAAGAGCTTCATTTGCTCGACTTCTTGGAAGCCGCCCTGCCCCATGGTCTTGTTTGCAGCTTGAGGCGTGACCAGTAGCAATGGTGTGTGGTTCCAATAAGCTGTCTTCACTGGCGTCACGAAGTTGGTAATGCCCGGACCGTTTTGAGCGATCATCATGGACATGTTTCCGGTCGCGCGCGTGAAGCCGTCGGCCATGAAGCCGGCGGAACCTTCGTGAGCACAATCCCAAAACTTGATCCCGGCTGTCGGGAACAGATCCGAAATCGGCATCATTGCAGAACCAATGATCCCAAATGCGTGTTGAATTCCGTGGGCTTGAAGCACTTTGATAAAGGCTTCTTCGGTGCTCATTTTCATGGCGGATACCTCTGCTGTTGCTTGCTGTGAGATAGGGTCTCACAGGTGTGTCCGTTAGGGCCAGTTGATGGCCCATTTTAGCGCCAGAAACTCGATCTGGCCTTATCTTGATCTCAGCCGGGGGCGTAGGTGCGAATTGCAGCTGCGATTAACCCAATTCCTTCCGGTATTCGGTTCTCCGGAATAGAGCTATACGCCAGACGATAGTAATTGCGTGGAGGCGTTTCCGACGGGAAAAAGGGCGTTCCACTTTCAATCAACACACCTTGCTTGGCGAGATCTGAAGCAAGGATGTCGGCGTCCACGTGATCTGGAGCTTTCATCCAGAAACTGGAACCGCCCAGACCACCACCCGCGACGACCAACCCTTGATTACGAATGGCTGTTTCCATCACAGCCCGGCGGCGCTTGAACGCATCCGCCGTTCGTTTGATTAGCGCATCATAATGCCCGAAGGACAGGAAGTAGGCTGCAGTACGCTGAACGTGCCCCGGTGGGTGCCGCAAAATAGTCGCTCGCAATGCCCGTGCCTCTTTAATGAACGGTGCAGAGCCAACAAGATAGCCAAGCCGCAGACCCGGAAAGAGCGACTTCGAAAACGAGCCGATATGAATCACTCTTCCTTCTTGATCCAACGACTTCAGCGCGGGTGACGGCGGCTCTAGGAAAGACATCTCGAATTCATAATCGTCTTCGACAAGAAGAAAGTTGTCTTTGCTCGCCCGGTCCAGCAACGCGCGACGCCGATCAAGCGGCATTGTCACACTCGTTGGGCAATGGTGGCTTGGCGTGACAAAAACCACGTCTGTATCACTTGGCACATGTGCTGGATTCAGGCCTTGATCGTCCACATCAAGAGGCAGAACATTGCAGCGGGTTTGGTTCAGGATGTCACGCAACCCCGGATAGCATGGGTCTTCGATCACCGCAGATCGACGCTGAGTCAGCAAAATTTGGGCCGCCAGCCAAAGTGCGTTCTGGGCCCCTAAAGTCACGAGAATTTCGTCGGGGTTTGCTATGATGCCGCGCC
>JAPPOI010000394.1 GCA_028818055.1 Boseongicola sp. | reverse complement strand
CATAGAACAACATGTCGCGATAGACACCGTTCGACGCCAGAAATTGGCTCAATTCCTCGCGCAAAACGATATAGGTCTGATAGCTATCCGGCACCTTGAGCGTCATCCGGTCGACATCTTCGCCATGCCAAATTTCGCGCAGCACACCGGTGTTGGCGGTTTCATCCCAAACCCAGCGATTCATAAGCGGGTAATGTTCCGGATAGGCAGAGTGCAGGATTTCAGCGGCGAGATCGCGAGCCCAGCGATAACTCTTGTCGTCCGGAAAGGCGGCGCAAAAGGTGTCCAAGCGAGCATCCGTTGTCGTCGTGTCGGTAGCGTTTTCCAGGAGCTGCGCGATCTCGGAGCGAATCTTGTCCATTCCCGCACGCGCGATCCACGGTCCAACGCGACGGCGAACGGATGCCATGAAGGCACAAATGCCCAGAAAATCCTTCTCGTTCAGTGACGCGAACTTGTCGTCCGAAACCGCCTCTCCAATCACAGCGGATTTGAATTGCAGGCCTTTGATGTAACTTTCGATACCGCCATGGTCTTCACTACGTTCAACAAGCGTCTCAAAGCTTCGTGTCAGGCGCGGACCAGACAGATGCAGAACTGGCCGGTCCGGCAAGTTTTCATTCGAAGCGTAGAGACCGAAGGGCATGGATTACTCGGCCGCTTGCGGCAATGCGCCATTGACCACAGCGAGTGCTGCCATCGCCGCACCCTGGCCCTGCGCGATTGAATCGTCGATTGTCTCCGGCCCCGTGGCCGCGCCGGCCACGAACACGCCGGGTCGAGACGTTTCCGCCATGGCGCTGTAAGTGCTGGCGCGCTCGATGTGACCATGTTTCTGCAGCTTCACGTCGAAGATCGACGAAAGCAGCATATTGTCGACGTTCGGGTCCATGCCGATCGCATGCACAACCATGTCGAAAGGGATCGTGATCGGACGCTTGACCAGCGTATCCTCACCTTTGACGATCAACCGGTCACCATCGGAGGTGACTTCCGCGATCCGCGCCTTCACGTATTTGACTTTGAATTCTTCCTGGCTACGCCAGTAGTAGAGATCCTCATAGAGGCCGAACGTCCGGATATCCATGTAGTAGATGTAGACGTGGCAATCCGGCAGTTCCTCCCGAATCTCCATGGCCAGGTTCGAGGAGACGGTGCAGCAGACCTTGGAGCACCACTCGCGGCCGATCTGCCGATCGCGCGAGCCCACGCAGAGCAAAATCGCGACACGTTTCGGAGTGCGTCCATCGGACGGGCAGCGCACGCCTGCGCCGGAGGAGATCATTTGCTCGACCTGTGTCGTGGTCACGACATCGGGGAACAACCCGAAACCCCACTCCGGTTTGTTAACGGAGTCGAAATGCGTGAATCCGGTGCACAGGATCGCAGCGCTGGCGTCGACCGATGAGCCGTCCGACAAGGTGGCGCGGAAAGCGCCGGGGTTGCCGGAAAATTCCTGAACCGTGGTCGCGGTATTGACCGTTACCAAATCGGCAGCTTCGGCTCGTGTCACCATCCCACCGATGGCGTCCTTGGCCCATTCGCCCGATGGCACTAGCTTGGCGTAGCCGGACAGGATTGGGGCGCCGCCGAGCTGACTTTCTTTCTCAACGAGGACGACCGGTTGGCCGACCGATGCGAGTGCGTGCGACGCAGCGAGACCTGAAGGACCACCGCCGACGACGAGAACGGGGTTTGCCATCGCCCCCTTACTCCGCTGCCATAGGTCGGAAACCAGGACCAGAGGTGATCATGAGGCGCGGATCGTAGAGGCTCTCACCCTTACCGGCTTCAACCTCTTTCAAATAGGCTTCGAACTCGTCTTTCGCCTTACGCCAGTCGATACCCATTTTCTCCATCAGCTTCTCGACGGGCGAGGCATGCCAGTGCAATTGGCAAATTTTGTATGGGTGCGCACCGCAGGCGAGCGCTGCGAACTGACAGTCGGCGATGATTGCCAGCTCCACGTCTTTATCGACGGCCTTGCCGATCCATTGGTTCTTGTCGAGCGTAGTGATGCAACCGGTGTCGTGACCGATCATCACATCGGCGTTGGCTTCCTCCACGGCGACTTTGATTTTGCGATCGATCGCAAAAGACCGCGTGAACTCACGTTCGGAAATGATGTGACGGAACCCAAAACCGCAGCAATCGTACCAAGTCGAATAATCGATCACCTTGGCGCCTAGCGCTTCGACGATACCGGTGGATACCGCGACTCGATTGCCCTCGAGAATGTTGTCGTCATAAACCGCATCCTCTGGGATCATCTTATAGACGTGGCAGGCAGGATGGATGGTCGCGCGAACCTGGGATAGATCGATCACCTGACGCTCAGCAATCCGCTGACGCATGACATGCAGCCATTCGGAGTAGTGGACGATCTCTTCCGGTATCAGCAGTTTGCCGTCGACCAATCGGCCGAGTTTCCCGAGAATTTTCCGGACCCTCTCCCGCAGCTCCGCCGATTGCAGCAAGAACGTCCGGATTTCTTTGTAGTTGCCAAACGACGTGCCGCAATGGACCAGCGGGTAGTAATGCCCGTCTTCCAATCCTTGCGGACGACCCGAAACATAGGCTTGATGGAAGTTGCGCAAAAATACGCAAGCAAGGCTCTCGACATTGCCGATGCCCGAACCGTGATAGTTCCAGGCAGTGCAGGATGTCTGGTCCGTCTCGTCGAGATAGCTCGTGCCCAACTCGTTCATCAACCAAAGCAACGCGGTCGGATATCCAGGAATGTTGCCGCATTGGCCACAGGATTTGTGGTGCCAAAGTTGGGTTGTCGGAATTTTTTTATCCCAACCGAACAAAGTCTTCACGGTATCCGCTTCGTGCGAGTCGGAAACCCGATGAACGACGATCTCGCCGTCCTTTTCGAGTTGCCACATGATGTCGCGGATATCTTCGACACGATCTTTGTTGGTGAGCATGGAGCGCTTGTCGACACGCGCTTCTACCCAGGAGGTTGCCGTCTGCGCATCAGCATCATTGAGCCCGGCGTCGCGCCATTCATGTCCATGTCCCGTGAACCGGGTGCCGTCGGTTGGATCGCTCATGTGAATTCTCCTTCCAATCGACGAGGCTCAATCCTCGTCGTCTTCGTCCTCTTGCTCGTCCAGCCAATCCTCATAGTCGTCACGTTTCTCGTCCATGATGTCGGAGATGACGTCGAAGAGGTTCTCGTCGATGGTTTCAAGTTGATCGAGAACGCCGGTCTCTTCCCAGATCGTATAGAGCTCGATCGATGTCTTGAGGTTGACTTCCCAAGCCGTTGCCGTGGTGTTCAGGGTCGGCATCGGTATGGCTTGCCGAAGTACTTTCAGGGGCGCTTCGACCTTGGTGATGTTTGGACCCCAGTCGGCGAAGTGATCGGGGTTGATCATGTCCGGTGAAAGCTGATTGCCCGTCGAAATCAGTTTCAACATGACGCGGCTGAATGGCCGCAGCACATCCTTGGCGGACTGCATGCCATGCTTGATTGCAACTTCCCGCATGATCATCACCAACCCGCCAGGCGAGTTGCCGAAGGGGCAGCGAGCGGCGCAGGTGTAGCATTGGGCGCAAGACCAGATTTTCTCCTGCATCGCGTCATGGATGCCTTCGAGATTCTCCGTCCAAAGAAGCTGAACAATTTCGCGCGGACTGAAATCGTAGTAGTGAGCTGCCGGACAGGTCGCAGTGCAGATGCCACAGTTTAGGCACCCGTTGAGTTCGTG
>JAPPOI010000117.1 GCA_028818055.1 Boseongicola sp. | reverse complement strand
ATGATAGTCATCTCATCGCTGGCAATCGCAGCCTTGACGACCTCCGCCGTTTCTTCGGCCTGGCACTCAATGACATTTTCACAGCCGCAGGCTCTTGCGACTTCGGCAAGCGACGTCTTTTGACCTGCATATGTCGGCTGATCACCGGTCGAGCCATATGAGCCATTGTCGATGATTAAAAGCGTGTAGTTGCCTGTCGCGTTATTGGCGATCGTGGGCAACGTCCCGAGGTTCGTGAGAACCGAACCATCACCATCGATCGATATGACATTGGCGTCCTGCGAGAGCGCAAGCCCAAGACCGATCGAAGAAGACAGGCCCATGGTTCCAAGCATGTAAAAGTTGCTCGGCTGATCATCCATCATGTGCAGTTCTTGGCTTGGAAGACCAATATTACACACCACCAACTCATCATGAATGATGGGAAGAAGCGTTTTAAGAATATCGCTGCGGTACATGATTAATACCCTCCCCAGAAATTCGAGTCCGTCAGAATGGCCGTCGGCTTCCGGCTCATAAACGTGTGGTTCAGGATCGTGTCCATTTCTTCCACATCGCTTGGCTGATGGAAGTGGTAGGTCTGAATTGTCAACTGATCGAGCAGTGCCTTGGTGTGGACCGCCATCTCAACCTGGCACGCTACACGTTCACCCAGTTCGCCACGATACGAGATCAGCATCGGAAGCGGCATTTGATAGTATTGGATCAAGGTAGCAAGGGTGTTTACGGTGACGCCCAGCGCGGTGTTTTGCATGATGATGCAGGGGCGCTTTCCGCCCATCCATGCCCCGGCGCAAAGCCCCATTCCTTCGTCTTCCTTGTTGGAAGGGACGTGCATTATATCCGGGTGCGCTTCCACACCTTCGATTACCCCACCCAATTGTTTGCAGGGCACGGTGGTGACAAACTCGACATTGTTGCGAGCAAGACTTTCGACAATCTGTTGGCTGATATCCACGGCAGCATCCTCCCTGAGAAAGGCGATACAGCGTTATGCCAGATATGCAAGGAAATTATCAAAAAATGAGCCAAACGGTCCCATTTTTTGACATTTTATCCGAAATCTTTTTCGCAACATGGTCGGAAATTAAGAATTCATTAGGTGACGCTTAACTCAGTGCCTGTTAACTCATCCACAGGAGCATTTTCGGGTCGGTAACCATGATTGTCCGTGAGACAAAACTTCCAGGCGTCGTCGTACTTGAGCCGAAACGGTTCCAAGACGATCGTGGTTTCTTTTGTGAAAGTTGGAACGCCAAAAGAATGGCCGAAGCGGGTCTGGATATTGCATTTGTGCAAGACAACCACTCCCTCTCGCTTGACGTAAACACTGTACGTGGACTTCATTTTCAAACGCCGCCGCACGCACAGGCGAAGCTGGTGCGTTGTGGTCGCGGCCGACTGTTCGATGTGGCCGTTGATGTTCGAATTGGGTCGCCAACCTACGGCCAATGGGTCGGCGAAGAGCTTAGTTTCGAAAACGGTCTGCAACTTTTGATTCCTGCAGGATTTCTGCACGGTTTCGTCACACGAGAGCCCGAGACGGAAATTATCTACAAATGCAGTGACTACTATTCGAGCGAGGCTGACGGAGCAGTGCATTGGGACAGTTGCGGCATTGATTGGGCGCTGACCGGCGAACCAAAGCTTTCTGGCAAGGACTTGAATGCGCCGCGCCTTGAAGATTTCAACAGCCCATTCACTTGGGAGGCCGCGTGAAAATTCTCGTCACAGGTGGCGCCGGTTTTATTGGCTCGGCAGTAGTGCGTCAGGCAATTCGCGACGGGCATCAGATCGTCAACGTAGACTGCCTGACTTACGCCGCTAATCTTGCGAATGTCGCGCAGGTCTCGAATTCCCCCAACTATAGCTTTTCGCAGGTCAGTATAAATGACAGGCCAGCCATTGAAGCTGTATTCGCGCGTCATCGGCCGGATGCGGTCATGCATCTTGCCGCTGAAAGCCACGTCGACAGGTCCATCGATGGACCCGCCGACTTCATCGAGACAAACATCTCGGGCACCTACAACATGCTGGAAACGGCGCGGTCGTTTTGGGCATCTGAAGGCAAACCCGAAGGCTTCCGTTTCCATCATATCTCAACGGACGAAGTGTTTGGTTCACTCGGCCCCGAAGGTCAGTTCACCGAAGAAACTCCCTATGATCCAAGAAGCCCCTATTCTGCCTCGAAGGCCGCTTCGGATCATCTGGTTCGCGCATGGCATGAAACCTACGGACTGCCGGTCGTTCTATCCAACTGCTCAAACAACTACGGGCCGTTCCACTTTCCCGAGAAATTGATCCCCGTCGTCATCCTGAATGCAATTCACGGCAAGGAAATTCCGGTTTACGGAGATGGAAAAAACATCCGCGATTGGCTTTTTGTGGAAGACCATGCAATTGCCTTGCTGACCGTGCTGACAAAAGGTGCGGTTGGACGCAGCTATAATATCGGCGGCGAAGCCGAGGCGGAAAATATTGAAATCATTAGAAAAATCTGTGCACTACTGGATGATAAGCGACCAAAAGACAAACCCTGTTCTGACCTGATCACCTTTGTTGCCGACCGGCCGGGCCACGACAGACGATACGCGATTGACCCAACCAGAATTCGGGAAGAGCTTGGTTGGCGCCCGTCCGTCACTTTGGACGAAGGTCTGGCGCAGACGGTCGACTGGTACCTCGCAAACGAAGACTGGTGGCGTCCGCTTCTCGACCGCCAAGGCGTTGGGGAACGGTTGGGGATGAACGCTTGAAGATTGCGATATTCGGATCTTCCGGGCAAGTCGCCACAGAACTTCGCCGCCGGACACCTGTAGGTGTTTCACTGATCACAGTTGGTCGTGACACAGTCGACTTTCGAAATCCAGAAGAAGTATTCGCTGCAGCCTGTGACATGGACGTAGACGCCATTATTAACGCCGCGGCCTACACTGCGGTGGACAAGGCCGAAGAAGAGCCCGAGTTGGCAAACGCCGTAAACGGAGCTTCCGTGGGCGAACTTGCGCGCGCTTGTTCCAAAACCTCTGTGCCGCTCGTCCACATATCAACCGACTATGTCTTTGACGGAAGCGGTCAGTCGCCTTGGACGCCAAGCGATGAAACCAATCCTCTCAGCGTGTATGGATCCTCAAAACAAATGGGCGAGCAGTTGATTGCAGAGCGCGAGGTAACTCATGCAATCCTACGCACCTCATGGGTTTTCAGCGCGCACGGCAACAATTTCGTAAAGACAATGTTGCGATTGGGGGCTGAGCGCGAAGCGCTTTCCATTGTTGCCGATCAGATTGGGGGACCCACGCCGGCTGCGGCGATCGCCGATGCATGCTTCGCCGTGGCGCAGGGTCTGTCTTCGGGACGGTCCAGCGGGATCTACCATTTCGCAGGCTCACCCGACACCAGTTGGGCCGATTTCGCGCGAGAGATTTTTCGGCAGTCACGTCAGACAGTGCAGGTGACAGATATCGAAACGAAAGACTATCCGACACCCGCCCGCCGCCCCTTGAATTCGCGATTGGATTGCGAAAGCCTAAACACGGAATTCGGCGTTGAACGCCCTGATTGGCGGGTCAGTCTTTCCGCTGTTTTGAAGGAGCTTGGATACCAATGACAAATCGCAAAGGTATCATTCTAGCTGGTGGCTCAGGAACACGTCTTTATCCGATTACGATGGGCGTCTCGAAGCAGCTTTTGCCGATATACGACAAACCCATGATCTATTATCCGCTCAGC
>JAPPOI010000312.1 GCA_028818055.1 Boseongicola sp. | reverse complement strand
TCGGCCTGCCCGGTTGGCTGATGAAGGCAACCTCATCGCCGCGATCCGATAATGACTGAGCGAGGTGTTTAAACTGCCCCGGACAGTTTTGATGGAGGAAAAGGACCTTCAACGGGTCTCCCCGAGTTTCAAAATGGCGATCCGGGAAGGACTCGAACCCTCAACCTGCTGATTAGAAGTCAGCTGCTCTATCCAGTTGAGCTACCGGACCGCTTGCGCCGTTATTGGCGGCACAGATGGCGCTTGGCAAGACCGTTGCAAGTTTCGGCTGCTATTGATAGCTCATTGAACATCGTTCACAGGACAAGATCGTAATGGCGCGAGACACCGAGAAAAGACGTTTAGAGCTTCGTGAAACGCTCACAGATATTGCCGAGCGGCATGTCCGCGAAGAAGGCACAGCGTCTTTGCGCGCCCGCGCGCTTGCAAACGAAGCTGGATGCGCGGTCGGGGCCATCTACAACGTGTTCGAAGATATGACCGGACTAATCCTTTCGGTTAATGGTCGGACGTTTCAGCGCATGGGCGAGTACGTTTTAAAAAGTGCCGCCGACAAAGCACCGCAAAAGCCTGCTGATCAACTCGTCACCATTGCGCATGCGTATTTGAATTTTGCGAGCGAGAACCCAAACCTGTGGCGCGCGCTGTTTGACGTCGAAATGCCGTCAGATCGCGAGGTGCCTGCGTGGTATTTGGATGAGCTGGGGAAACTCTTTTCAATCATCGCCTCGCCGTTGAGCGAATTAAATCCAACCGCAGATGCCCGCGAGATCGACCTTTTGACACGCGCCCTTTTTTCATCCGTACACGGCATCGTTTTGCTGGGTCTTGAACAACGCATTTCCGGCGTACCAAGCGAGCAACTCGAAGAAATGATCGAGATTGTTCTGCGGAATTTCGCGGCAAGCCAGGCTCGCACATAATGGTGTCCGTCAGCGAACAATACGAAGCTTTCCCATATCCTGAACGCGACCCAGAAGATGAAAAGAAACGGTTGATTATGGGATCGCCGTCTCATCCGGTCGAGATTGATCATTTCCTCTTTGCAGGTCAGCGCGATTGGGCACAGCCGCTGCGTGCTTTGGTCGCTGGTGGCGGAACAGGCGATGGATTGATCCAGTTGGCCCAACTTCTCACTGCCGCAAATCGCCCTTACGAGATTACCTATCTTGATCTCTCAAAAGCTTCGCGAAATATCGCCGAAGCCCGTGCAAACATCAGGGCATTAGAAAACATAACCTTTGTCACGGGCGATCTTGTGACCGCGCCGGAATTGGGACCATTTGACTACATCGATTGTTGCGGCGTTCTGCACCACCTGCCCGAGCCCGCCGAAGGGTTTCGGGCATTGGCGCAATCGCTGAAGCCTGATGGCGGGTTAGGCTTCATGGTGTATGCCCCATACGGCAGATCTGGCGTCTATCCGTTGCAAGAAGCGTTTGGAACAGCGCTAAGGCACTTGCCCCCCAAGGAAAAGCTTGCAGTGGCAAAACGTATCTTCGACAGTTTGCCGTCGGGGCATCCGTTTTTGTCGAACCCGCATTTGGTGGACCACCGCCAAAGTGATGCGGGCTTTTACGACCTTCTGCTCCACAGTCAGGATCAGGCCTTTGACGTAGAACGCCTGTTACGCACACTTGATCAGTCGGGTCTGGAGCTCGTCTCATTTGTTGAACCCGCCCAATATGACCTGACCCGTTTTGGTGAACCTAAGGCAGAGCTGGAAATACAGGACCGTTGGGCGTTGGCCGAAAAGTTTTCCGGCACGTTGAAAACCCATGTGGGATATGCCGCATTGAAGACCTCGGGAAAATCCGTCGCAGACGGCAAGTCCGGGGCCTTATGCCCGCACCTCAAGGTTCCTGCCCCGCAATTGGCAAAAGCGATCGCGGCAGGCAAATCTCCAAAGATCACATCTGGCGGGATTAGCGCGAATCTGTCACTTGATCGAGAGTTCGCTCCGCTAATTTCGTTGGCAAACGGGCGAACCACTCTGGCAGAGATTGCGGTAAAAACCAAACTGGATCCAATTCAGTTCGCACAAAAGTGGGGTGCGATCCATAATGCGCTAACCCCTTGGGGTCATTTGCATTATTCAAACCTGCTCAAGTCTTAGCTTTATCAAAGCAATCATTTTCTGAACGCTGTTCATTTTTTTCTTGAACGTTGTTCATAAATCAGTATGTTCAATCCATGAACAATGTTCACGGAGTTGAAAATGTTTGGAACAATAAGAGTTTTGTTAGACGGCGCGAACGCTCGTGCCGAAGATCGGCTGAAGGACACATATGCCGTAGAGTTAATCGATCAGCGTATCCGACAGGCGGATTCAAATCTATCTGCAGCCAAGGTGACACTGGCCAGTCTCATTCAGCGCAAGCGCGCAGAAGAGCGCATGGTCGATAGTCTGAAGGGTCGGATCAAAATTCTCACTGGCCGAGCCGAAGAGGCACTGGCGGCTGATCGCGAAGACCTTGCCGTCGAAGCTGCACAAGCTATTGCCGAGATGGAAAATGAGCTGCGCATCCGGAAGGATACCGTCGACCGATTGGAACGACGAGTCGTTCAGCTGCAGTCATCGGTGGAAACCGCGCACCGCCGCATTGTCGACCTTAAGCAAGGGGCGATAACTGCGCGTGCGGTGCGGCGCGAACAATCAATGCAAACGCGCCTAAACAAAACTCTCGCAGGCAGCTCGGCCGCCGACGAAGCCGAAGCCTTGATCAAGCGCGTCGTCGATCAGGACGATCCGTTCGAACAGTCGCAGATCCTCCGCGACATCGACCGATCCATCTCGGGCGCAAGCGCAGACGACAAGTTGGCCGAAGCAGGATTTGGCGATCCCAACAAGGTCACGGCGAACACCGTTCTGGAACGGCTGAAGGCCAAGAAAAAGTAATCCCACAGAAACACGAAAAGTCTTTTGAAAGGACAGAACAATGGAAATGAAAACTGACAACACAGTAATCCTGAATTTTAACCTGCTAGGCGTACTTGTTGCCTATGGCATGTTGGCCATGTCGATCTGGATTACGGACATCCCTCTATCCGCCAAAGGTTATTGGGGCATGGGTGTTCTTTTGCTCACGCTTAGCTTGGTGAACTTTGTGAAATACCGCTTCGAGGAAAAGATCCGCCAGGATCGCCTGCGCCAACTTGAAGACGCAAAGAACGAAAAACTGCTGGAAGATTATGTGAACGAGAACGTTTCGTAAGTGGTTTAAACCAGCAGGTCGGCCCCGCGATCATCCCCGTGGGGCCGTTTGCATTTTTTTACAACGTGCGGGTCATAAAAATCGATTCCGGGTCTTCTTCGTAGCCAAGAAATGGGTCGCACTTTTCGAACCCGTGTCGCGTGTAAAATCTGACCGCAGGTTCGAATACGGGACGTGATCCGGTTTCGAGACTGACGCGATTAAGAGATTGGCTGCGCGCCTCGGACAGCAACGCTTCAAGGATAAGATCAGCCAAACCATGACCCCGTTTCGTGGCCGCCACGTGCATCGATTTCAGCTCACCATGCCTGGGTTCGATGACTTTCAGAGCGCCCATCGCAACTGCGACTTCGTTCTCGAACACCGCAAACAACGCCGCTCCTGCATCAGCAAGGTCGTCAGCTTCCATCGCATGGACCGAGCACGCCGGACTTGACGCACGCATAAGCTCAAGATGGGTTTCAATCAGGTTTCGAACCCGGGGATCGTTGGCAGTGGTCTTAGCCGGTTTCAGTGCGTCCATGCGCCCCGACGATCTGTCGCAA
>JAPPOI010000081.1 GCA_028818055.1 Boseongicola sp. | reverse complement strand
AGGCCGGATCAGTCGTACCACGCTACTGCTCTTCCGCCGTTTGGCCCAGGAAAGACCCGGCGGTTCGAACTCCTCCCCCGCGACGTCGGTCGAATGGCTGAAAGTGATGCGCTTGAAGATGCATATCGCTTCCGCACTCCGATGCTGCGCAACGTGGCTCTGACAGCGCCGTACGGCCACAATGGCGCCTATCCGACGTTGGAAGGCATTGTGCGACATCACTTAGACCCAATCGCGCGCCTCGACGACTGGCAGCCGGAATTTGCAGCACTTCCAAACGCTGAATGGTTTCAGCCTGTAGATTTCATCGTCTGGCAAGATACCCGCGAGATGGCGCGCCATCGCCGTGCCGTTGACATCAAACCCGTGGATCTAGCCGATCAAGACGTCGCAGACCTCGTTGCTTTTCTTGAAAGCCTTACGGGTTCCACTGCGCTTAAACGTCCACTCGGACGCCCGGAAACTGTGCCATCTGGTCTCACAGTTGATTAATCACCTGTATTCGCACGGAATTCGGCTTATCTAAGCAACATGCTTTTGGAAGTTGCGTCTCTGACCAAGCGTTTCGGCGATGTCACAGTGCTTAATGCACTGTCGATGACACTGAACCGTGGTGAGGTCGTGGCTTTGACCGGTGACAGCGGCTCGGGCAAGTCCACTCTTTTGCACGTGGCTGCGGGGCTGGAACCGCCTGACTCCGGCCATGTTCATATCGATGGACGCGATGTGTTTGCCATGTCGGACACCGAGCGCGCTGAACTTAGGCGCAAGGACATCGGCATCGTCTTCCAACAGTTCAACCTCATTCCGTCGCTGACGGTTTCTCAAAACCTTTTGTTCCAGGCACAACTGGCGCAAGCGACACCGCCAAATGTAGACGATCTTGCAGAAGAACTCGGGCTATCCGGACACCTGAACAACTATCCCGAACAACTCTCTGGCGGTCAGCAACAACGGGTTGCGATTGGGCGTGCCATTGCGGCCGGCCCTCAACTCATCCTCGCGGACGAACCGACAGGCAATCTAGACGAAGCCACTGGCGACGCAGTTTTCGATTTGCTGCTTGAGCAGACCCGTCGGTCCGGCGCCGGATTGTTGATCGTGACGCACTCTGCACGGATTGCATCTCGTGCGGATCGAAGGCTTCACCTTAGCCAGGGCAGACTGAGTTAATGTGGAGGCCTGCGATACACGCTCTGCTGTCGCATTGGCGCCGAAAGCCATTTCAAGCGTTTACATTGGTGGTGAGCCTCGCCTTGGCGACCGCGCTTTGGACAGGGGTCCAAGCCATCAACGCTGAAGCTCGCAAATCCTATGACCGGGCAGCCAACACACTCGCCGGTGCATCCATGATTGAACGACGGGATGGCGCGGCCGTTAGCGTTCAGACTTTTCAAAACCTCAGACGTGCGGGCTGGCTGGTAAGTCCTGTCATCGACCAAACCATTGCGATTGGCGGGAAAAACGTTCGTCTTCTCGGGATCGATCCGCTCACAAGCGCCCCGGATGGTAGTGTATCGAGCGCACTGGATGACATTGATCTTCTTCAGTTTTTTGGACCCAACGGCAATTTACTTGCGTCTGAAGCTACGGCGTCTCGGCTTTCGACGCTCTCTGACCGACTTACGATCTCTGATCGCGTGCCAGAAGGTGTGATTATTGCGGACATTGAAGCAGCACTTGATTTGAGCGGAGCATCCGGCTTCTCACGGCTGTCCTTGCATCCGGTTCAGCCAAAACTTCAACCACCCCTTTCAGAGGTGGCACCCGAACTTGAGGCGACCTCGGAAAGAACAGCCAGCGATCTTGCCCGGCTGACTGACAGCTTCCACCTCAACTTGACGGCGTTCGGACTGTTGAGCTTTGCCGTGGGTCTTTTCATCGTCAATGGCGCTGTGGGGCTTGCATTTGAGCAGCGACGTCCGGTCTTTCGTACGCTTCGTGCACTCGGTGTCACGGCAGCCCAGCTGACAGGCATCGCCATTGTGGAATTGCTAGTCATCGCCATCATCGCTGGGCTTGCTGGGATTTGTCTTGGCTATCTGATCGCAGGCTTTCTGCTTCCCGACGTTGCGGCAACCCTGCGCGGTCTTTACGGGGCCGAGGTTCAGGGAGCACTCACGCTTTCGCCAGCCTGGTGGCTAACCGGTCTTGCCATTTCGGTTGCAGGAACAGGAGTCGCCGCCGCAGGAAGCTTGTTCAAGATCGCCCGCTTGTCACCATTAGCGGCGGCTCAACCGCGGGCTTGGCTTCGTGTTTCAACGCAAACCACGGTCCTTCAGCTTGTTGCAGCCTTGACTTGCGCCGTGATCGCTTTGGCACTGGGCATGTTTGGGTCGGGTCTGATAGCTGGGTTCGTGCTGTTAGGTTGCCTTCTGATCGCCGCTGCACTGGCCCTGCCCGCCATACTTGGTGCCGCTCTTTTTCTGGCCGAGCGGCAAGCACAACCGGGGCTGTCAACTTGGTTCTGGGCCGACACACGCCAACAATTGCCCGGATTGTCATTGGCTCTGATGGCCTTGTTATTGGCGCTGGCCGCAAATATCGGCGTTGGCACCATGGTTGGGTCCTTCCGCTCGACATTCACGGGCTGGCTGGATCAACGCCTCGTCAGCGAATTGTATGTCAAACTGGAAAGCGCCGACGATCAGCCGGCATTTGAGGCGTTTGTCGGGCCACATGTCGATGCAGTTTTGCCGATTTGGAACACAGTGCAGGATATTCTGGGTGCACCAGCCGAAATTTTTGGTGTGGTGGATCACCCAACCTATCGTGACAACTGGCCCTTACTCGCGCAAGCGGACGCCGTTTGGGATCGGATTTCCAACGGCGAAGGCGCGTTAATTAATGAACAGCTGGCCCGACGTGAGGGACTGAAGCCCGGCTCCGTGCTGCCCATGCCGGGCGACTGGCAAACCGAGGTGCTTGGCGTCTACAGCGACTATGGTAACCCACTGGGTCAGGTCATTTTGCCCTTGAACACGTTGACGGCCAGATATGCGGACATCAGCAAGGATGACTTCGGACTAAGGTTACCAAGCGAACGCGTTGCAGAGCTGCGAAAGGCGCTTGTAAATGACTTCGGACTTCCGCCCGACAACCTGATAGATCAGGCCTCCCTAAAGGCTTTTTCGCTGCAGGTATTCGAACGGACATTTGCGGTGACCGGAGCTTTGAACGTGCTCACACTTTCTGTCGCTGGGTTCGCCATACTTACCAGTCTCTTGACCTTGGCCTCGCTTCGTTTGCCTCAATTGGCACCCGTTTGGGCTCTTGGCCTTCCGAGAGCGACGCTATCAAAGATCGAGATATTGAGAGCCGTCACCTTGGCTTCTTTGACGTTTATCATCGCCATACCAGTCGGCCTCGTACTCGCCTGGGTGCTGTTGTCCGTCATCAACGTGGAAGCATTCGGGTGGCAGATCCCGATGCAAATATTCCCATCACAGTGGATTTGGCTTGGTGCTCTATCCCTTCTTGCCGCCGCCTTGGCGAGCCTTTGGCCCGCACGGCAGCTTGTGAAACGACCTCCATCCGACCTGATCCGGGTATTCGCGAATGAACGTTAGGTTACTGATAACGGCTTTAGTGACGTCCATCGCGTGCCAGGCTTCGGCTCAAGGTTTTGCAGGCCTCGGCGTAGACGCCACCGACTTCGAACAACCAAATCCGGACACGCGCTTTGAGTTCCCCCGGGATCACGCACCTCATCTGGGATTTCGGTGTGATTGGTGGTACTTGACTGCCAATCTTCCCTCTGTAGATGGTACGCAGG
>JAPPOI010000283.1 GCA_028818055.1 Boseongicola sp. | reverse complement strand
CACTTGGCGTTGCATCTTTCGGCGCTGCGAAACCGGCTTTGTCCGCCAACGGTGTCTACTTGTGCCCGGTTTTGAGCCTCAGGCTATTGCGTGACATGGTCGTTAGCCGTTGGTTCGGCACCCGAAGAGCAAAGTTCGCCGCTGCTGGCATGTTGAAACCGGCGCAGCACCGCGAACAGCTTTCGGAAGTCCTTGCACTGATAGCCTCAAACCAATTCGCGCCGGTTATGGACAGAACATATCCGTTTGCGGACTTGGTCGAAGCCCACCGCTATGTCGAAACCGGGCGCAAACGCGGCAACGTCGTTGTCGTTTGATGCCATTGTGATGGGTACCGGATGCTAACGTGCTTTCTATCACTTGAAACCAAATACGATTCATTTGGGCCGCCTCTCACACCGGATACTCGGACGTATAGCCGGCGGCCCAAACGCGCCTCAAAACATACCTAAGACAGGGTGTCTTTCCCGGCACGGATCCTGATTAATGTATTGAGTTAACAAGTGAAAAAGTCGTAGCGACATGAAATACCTACTTCAGAAAGCACATGCGGGTCGGCCTAATGCGCTGAAACACCGCGCATCGCGGCCCGAAACCAAAAACAGCTCTCCGTTTGAACCGATCGTGCTTGAGCTCGATCGACTGACAAGCGACCCTCGATTCATTTCGATCTCTTCCCCAAAATCTAAATTGAGCAACTCGAACCACTCACCATTCGAGGATCCCCAAACGGCTTCGCCTGTCTCGTGAAGTAACCAAGATCCGCGACGACCAGCCCTCACCGTCATGCGATTGAGCACACACAATCCAACATGCGGATCCATTTGACCGCTCACGGTCAAAAAAATGCCCTTCCAATTTTCTGGAAGGGCATTTTTCTTGGAATTCGATTGGGCCAATACCTTACATTGGCCCGGTCTTTTTTACGGCCTTACGCCCGTTCGTAGATGTCTTCGTAACGAACGATATCGTCTTCACCCAAATAAGCGCCGGTTTGTACTTCAATCAACTGAAGCGGCACCTTGCCGTGGTTGGCCAGCCTGTGCGTCTCACCCAGAGGAATGTAAACAGACTGGTTTTCAGAAACGAGCTGTTCGGTTTTCCCGATAACCACCGACGCCGTACCTTCGACAACGACCCAATGCTCGGACCTGTGCACGTGGCTTTGCAATGAGAGCTGCCCGCCCGGTTTGACGACGATAGATTTTACTTGGAACCGGTCGCCCAGTGACAGCGTTTCGTAGTGACCCCAAGGGCGTTCGCACCTGGGGAAGTCTTCGGCTTGTCTGCGGCCCTCTTCTTTCAGGATCGGGACCACTTGCGACACGGATTGGCTTGCATCCAGATCGGTCACAATGACGGCGTCGCGCGTCGCAACAGCAGCGATATTGCGCAAGCCAATGCCAACTAATTCCATTTGGTCATCTTGAGAGAACAACAAGCTATCTTCGCAATCGAACGCATGGCACGACCCGCGCGAGGCGACACCAGATTCGTCTTTTTCGCTTTCATTCCATAGGCTTTTCCACGACCCAAGGTCCGACCAGTTGGCAGACATCGGGACCACCCTGCCTTGGGTTTTTTCCATGACTGCAACATCGAATGCCTCGGATGGCGCACGGGTAAAGTCGGAACCAAGACGCACAAAATCCATGTCATTCTTGGCATTGCGAACCGCAGCACGTACCGCCCCGCGCACATCGGGTGCGTGTTTTCCAAACATGGTGCGGAACGTCTCGACGGCTCCGAGGAAAATGCCGGCATTCCAGAGAAAGTGCCCACTTTCGTACATCTTCTCAGCAGTCTCGGCGTCGGGTTTCTCGACGAAACGCAAGAATGTCTGGGCAGAGTCCGTGACAGTTTTTCGAGGGTCGAGTTCGATATATCCGTAGCCGGTTTCAGCGCGCGTCGGGACAACGCCGAAAGTAACGATGTCACCTTCGCGGGCTGCATCCGCGCCCCGCGCAATTGCGCCCGCAAACTCGAGGTTGTTTCCGACTGTGTGGTCAGACGGCGCGACCAGCATCAGCGCTTTTGGGTCTTCCTTCGCCAAAACCTCGGCCGCCGCACATATGGCGGCCGCCGTGTTTCGCGCTTCAGGCTCGATCAGAACAGTTCGATGGCTGCACCCAATTTCCTCAGCTTGAGCCGACACCGTGAAACGATGTTCTTCGCTTGTGACTAAAATGGGCGCGCCACATCCGGCGTCCTCGAGGCGGCGAAGTGTATCTTGAAGAAGCGTTTCATCTCCATTCAGGCGCGCAAATTGCTTTGGCATGGATTTCCGGCTTGCTGGCCAAAGTCGTGTGCCGCTGCCGCCGCAAAGTACAACTGGGCGAATTGGGGTATGAGACATGGGGTATCCTTTCGGTGACTTGTTACTTGGTGGAATAGAGACTGGCGCTCAGAGAATTCCTTGGGAAAACCCGGAACACGAGTGTTACAGCGATGAAGGCTTGGCAAACGGCTTTGATCGCAACCAATTCTGCGAAACCGCTGGGATCAGACAGTGCCATGAAGGCGAACTGCACGGCCACACCTGTTGCGATCAACGCGATGCCGAGATTGTCTCGAACGGCGATCATGACGGTCACAACCAGATAGTTGAAGGTGAAGAAAATGGCTGCAATGACAGTAATGTGCAGCACTGTCGCGGCTGGCAGGTATGCAGACCCGACCAGGATCTTAATCAACACTTCGGGTGCAACAAGAGCAGCAGACAGTGCAACCACACTGGCCGCGGCGAAAATGATGAACACCGGAAGAGCGGCCATCAGAATGTTGTCGCCTGCCTGAGCGGCCTTGACCACACGCGGCAAAAGCACTCCTGCCAAGGCAAAACACGCGAAAAACTGAATTCTCTGGAACAAGGAAAGTGCGCCTACAAAGCCTACTTCGCTGTCAGAGAACAGCGCTTTCGCGATGAAAATGTCACCGTCCAGCGCAATCACTTGGGTCAGTTGAAGGATCGCAAATGGTATGGCCGCGAGGCCCAGGATTTTCGAGTATCCTTCGATTTTTGTGCCAGACTCAGATACTGGCAGAAGATCGTAAAGCACTGCCCAACCGGCAAAGATCGACAGACTTATCGCAATCACCACGCCTTCGATACCGAAGCCGAGGGCCCAGGCGATCAAAGCGCCAACCAGTCTTACCGCCATCTCGACGTTTGCAGACAAGACGATGCGGCCAGTTTTCATGTCGCCAAAGGCAACTCCACGCAACACACTGAGCGAAGCTCCGAACGGCATAGAAATGAGTAATAGAGCCAAAAGATGAGGCTCTGTTGGCGAAAGCCGCGCACCAACCGTCCCGTCGAGCATAAAGCTCGCCGTGAGTGATGACCCGAGGATACAAACCCCGAGGAAAAGGAGACGGTTGATGCGCGACAACGCTTGCTC
This sequence comes from Boseongicola sp., assembly GCA_028818055.1. Taxonomy (GTDB): domain Bacteria; phylum Pseudomonadota; class Alphaproteobacteria; order Rhodobacterales; family Rhodobacteraceae; genus JAPPOI01. The sequence goes on along the minus strand of JAPPOI010000283.1, from coordinate 13,276 downwards.
GACGGCCGGTCGCTCTTCTTGATTGCAGGATGCAACCATTTGGCTGACAGCCATTTGGATGGCTCCCGTTATGCCGAGCAAAGCAAGCTTGATCGTCAACAGCAGCGCGAGCGTTCCAAATAGCTCTGGGCCCATCAGGCGGCTGAAGATCATGTTGAAAGCGAGGTTTCCGACGTTCACCAAATTTGACGACAGGAAAACAACGACCGCTGGCGCCGTCGCCATTGCAATCATCCCTCGAACGCCAAATGTGGAAACGCTAGCCATCGGATCAGGCCGCCTTAGCTTCAGTAGAAGCCGTCGCCGGCAGGATATGTGCCTCAGCTGAATTTGCTGTTTCAGCTTTCGCAAGAGACAGCCCAAATCGCATTTCGCAAATCAGGAAAAGCATCCTGATTCCACTTTTCAAAATGGCAGTAGCAGACACCTTTGATCCGGCAATTTCGGTCCATTCGGACAAGGGTTGTTCGTAGAACGCGAAACGTTTGTCGTTCATTTGCATGGACAGCCGGGCGAATAGTTCCACATCGAATAGCCAGCCAGCGGTGAAAGGGTTGGTGATGGCATTTCTAAGCAGCGGAGAATTACGCATAAGCTTTGCGCCACACTGTGTATCACCTATCGGCAGCCGCACCGCCTGCCGCGCCAAGGTCGCGCAGATTTTCGAAACCATGCGACGGCCAATCGTGCGCTCGATCCGATGACCAAGCATGATCCGACGCGCTCCGAATATGACTTGGGTTTCCACGAACTTATTCAAGATGCGCGAGAACTCATCGATAGCGTCCAAAGGCGTTGCCAAGTCGGCATCCCAATATCCGATGAAAGCGGCATCCATTTGTGTGGCCGCAATCAGACCCTGTCGAACAGCTTCGGCCTTGCCCGAATTCTGCGCAAGGTCGACAACTGTAATCCGCGCGGGGTTCGCATCGCGAAGGGCACAGCACGTCCAAAGTTGCATCTTTGCTTCCGTCGTTCACGAACACAAAATCGGTTGCTGGTGATGCCGCTAGGAAGTCGAGAAACGCCGACTGATCGAGACGTTTGGCTTCGTTGTAGCAAGGCACAACAATCATTGTACGGGACGACGAACCACGTGGCCCTTTGAAGGCTGTGACAGTGTTCGTCGCGGCTAAATTCTGGGTCATGACAGCACCTTTCAAATCGTTGAAAGTGTGATGCCAGACCCGTTAAATAAAGTCGCCGTAGCGATAGAATAGTTATAAATATCAGATGTATAGACGGGCATCTAAGGATCAGTCGTCTGCCCCAAAAGCAGAAGCGGCTATCCTTTCGAACAGCCGCTTCTTATCGTCGTTATGCGAGTTGAGATACCGGGTCTTCCGGCACGGGCAAAGCCTGTCGTAGTCGATGAATATGGAATTCGACGACCTTTGATAGAGGCAGCTCCATCGAGGCTGTTTTGTTGGCTTTGGCCAATCTGTTCGCTTCGTCAACATCCTTCAGGATGAAGCGCATCGCGTCGGCCATTTCTTCAGCATTGTCTGGCGCATAGTTCGCGCCGTTCAAACCTTCATCCCGGCACACGTCGACAAAGTCTCCGATGGCCGGAAAGACTGGCACCGCGCCGTAGCAAGCTGTTTGGTGCAGGACACCGCTGCTGCCGGTTGTAGCAGAGTAGTCAAAGATACTGGCACGCGCGTCGCAGAAAAAATCTGGGATGTCATCCTCGGCAACGTAGCCATGGAAAACCACTCCCGGGTCGCCACGGCGCGAGGCTTCAACCTCGGACATATACCCTTGTGCGTTCGGATGGTCGGTTCCGCCTATAACAAGCTCAAAATCCGAAAAAGCCGGTTCATTCCGAAGCAGGTCGAATGCGGTAAGCAGAGTTTCCAGACGTTTGTATGTTCCGAACTTGCCCATTGTGACGATCCGCTTTGAGCGTGTCTCAATAGGGGCGATTTCGATTGCATTGGTGTCGAACGTTCCATGCGGAATAAGGTGGACTTCCGAGTTCGGGAAAGCAGAGCGCAGATAATCTGAATAGCTGCGCAATGTGACGGTAGTATAGGTCGCTGCGAGCATGGCGCGCGTGACGAAGGAACCGGCGGCCTTGATCACCGTCTGCCGAATACGTTGCCCTTTCAACTGGGTGCTGTTGAGATCGATCCCAGCCAGGATATTGTGTGCGATCACACCACTAGGCGTGCCGAGCATACGAGCCATTGCCGGTGCCATCAGGCCCAGCGCTGCGGGAACTTCACGATCGCCAAACGTGGCTGTCTGAATGTTCCAGATCGCGGCGTCGACTTTTGTGCGCTTCAGCGCACGCATAATCGAAGTACCGGCTGTTATATTATTGAATTCCCAACAACGAATGACGCGGATTTTGGGATCAAGCGCCAATTCCTCGGCGGGTTCAGACAGACGATCCGCAAGCACGACCACCTCGGATACGTCATGGCGTGCAGCCATTTCGCATGCCAAGTGCAAACCATATTCATTCAAGCTCTGTCGACCGGGCGGGAAGGCAGAAACGAGCGCCAGCTTGAGATCCATTGTACTGTCTCCAATCACTAATTCTGATGCAGATTTGTATCTCTAAAAGGCGGTAACGCGGACTCCTCAAACGGTCGGTTCTCGGTGCATTGGATCAGGTGATCTATCCAAAAGGATATTAATTTTTATCTGCAAATTCAGTACTTAAGATGGCGGCAGCTGGCTTTTCACTTCCGTCCGCACGCAGGATACCAAAAGAAGATTGGAGCCGTTTGACCCATGGCGATCCGCCGACAACCGAAGGGTCTACTTCCGGGAAGTCGTAAAGCGTCCAAACCATCACACCATCGGCGCCGGAAAGCGCGTCGATGCGCTGCGCCAATCTCGTTGCTTGTCTGTCCTCCGAACTGGGAAAACCAGCGGCAAGTGTGAAAGTGCTAACGCCTATTTCAGTCACATAAATTGGTTTATCACCAATCTGGCTTTGCAGATTTGACAACCGTTCCGCCGCGCCACCAATGGGCTGATAATCGTGATAGGTGATGACGTCGAGTTCCGACGAAAGCATGCTTGCGGCGTCAGCGTTTGACCATCCGATAGACAAGGCAAGATCCGGAGCTGCATCGCGCGTTAGTGCCAGCATCGAATGAAGCCATGCTGCGATTTTGGCAGGTCCATGGGCTTCAAAATCGAGGTCGGGTTCGTTCTTCAGATCGACGAAGGCAACAGCCGGTGACGCTGCCAACACCGGCAGAACCTCATTGAGATACTGAGCGTCATCCGCCCATGAACCGAGACTGAAATCCTGCTTTAGGTCGAAAAGGGTTGGAACAACCTGCAAGCCCTTTTCCCCAGCCAACGCCAGCATCTTTTCAAGATTTTTCAAAGCAGCATCCGAGGATTTGCCCAGAAACGCATCGCGCGTCAGAAAGATGCGAACACTATTCGCATTCAAGTCAACCATCCGATCGAAATCGCGGGCGACAGCATCGTCGTTAAACGACGGCCAGAAATCGCGCCACGGCGTCTCGGCTGGATAATAATTCAATCCGAACAGTTCTCCGCTGAATGCTACTTGAACCGGGTTGATTGGTTCCGCTGTCTTTCGTTCCCAAGACATTACCCGCCACCCGTTGGACTCGTTCAAAAGCGTGGCGGTTCCGGTTTCGCGCGTTACACGCATCGCGTCGAGTGCGTCACCGTCCGAAGACAGGTAGCGCGCTACCACCATTTCAACGTGCGCTTGAAACAGCGAACCATCTTTGTGGTAAAAACGGGGAGTGGCGGTCTGCGACAGAACCACCATGCGGCCTCCGTGTTTTGATGCGTCTTCGACCGAAAGAGCTGCACGTTCTTGCGCAACACCAGTAAATCGATCAGCGACGAGTTCGGGATTGCCACTGTCTTGCGCAATGGCATGAATTTGCCAAGCTTCCTGCAATGCCCGCCCGATCAAGACTTCATCTGCCTCAGTGAAGGACCGAACCAAGGGGGACTCCGGGGCATTCCATGAAACAGCAACCTCACGCTCAGGCGTCTCATTCAATGCGCTGGCGATATACTTGTAGTTTACGCGCGTTGTCTGCGCCGCGTCGAATGCAACAGCCGCCGTCCAAAGGGCTGTTGAGGTGACCAATAAGAACACACTTATCACAGCAAACAGCTTCATCATTCTGCCCCCCGGATTGGCTTCGGGGCGTGGGGTTCGATAGCGACAACACGCGTCTCTGACCCGACCACCGTCTTAAAGGCCACGGTCAGATTCTTGCTTTCTGCTGGGCGTTGCACGACCGTCTCGAAATAGCCGTCCTGAAGCCAACCATTTATTTGCAACTCTGTTCCGTCTTCTGCGGCAATGCCGACTTCAACCAAGGAACCATCAGTCAATAGGTGTCCCGACGTGGTGGTAAACGGGCCAAGCCTTAAGCCAACCGCGCCAATCTCTTCAATTTCCCACACGGCAAGTTCCGGCGGCGCCCCGATAGTCAGACCTTGATACTCGAAAGCACCCGATCCCTGCACAGATGCGATGTGAATCGACGCCGAGCCGTCGCTCTCAATGTCGCGCCCCAGCAATACCGCCTCGGCTTTTGCTTCGCGAACCGGTGCCGAAAGCAACGTCGCCTGGCCGGTTTCATGGGACAAGATCATCGTTGTGCCGACGCCGTCTTCAACCGGGTTTCCGTATTGATCGGCCAATTCGGAACTTGCCAATGTGGTGAAGCTCTCGGCTCTCAATACCGGCGTCTCACCAAACGCCAAGGCCGCGCTTTCCAGATCTGCGGTCACGCGATACAGCGCACGGGGGCTTTGGATGTCACCTACGCTTGCTCCGCCCGCAAACGTTCCTGCGGTCGGGTTTGGAGAAAACAGTGCATCGGCTATGCCGTCTCGCACTTTGGTATTCAGGATGCCATTGGTTTCCATCGAGAATCTGGCCTCAGTATCCTGCACTAAGTTACCATGCCGGTCGAATGACAGAGAAACGGCGTGCCCGACATCTTTGCCCGCCACCAACGCTTTTGGACCGATGAATATCAACACAGCATCAACGTCCTCTGGCTGAGTTAGCGAACTCGCTTCGCTGTCACGAAGCCCTGCCCAATTTGATCGCTCAGGCGAGATCGCCGTTGCCGGCAGGATGCCGAAGGCATCAGAAACATAGCTTTCGGCCAAGACTGGCGACGCGAAAAATAGGGTTATGGCAAACAGACGAAACATACCGAGACCTCAGAACAGGGGATCAAATGTCATTGTGGAGACGTGCAACCGGACGGCGCCGTAACCGTCGACGCCGGACAACCGTACCGTGCCTTCCGAGGCACCCGGCAAACCAATATCAACCTGTTGATTGCTGCCGTTGACTATGGCGTTTTGAGCGTCCAGATCGGCAACGACGATGATTTCATCGCGTCGCGGCAATTGCACTGTGAACGGAGCACTCTGACCGGGATAAATGTTGGTTTCGACGTAGCCCGCTTCCGTCCAAATTGGCCGCCCCGCGTCGTCATAGAGAAGCGCTAGTATTCGAATAATCGTGGCGGTTTCGGTGCCAGTATTCACAGCCAGTCCGGATAGAACGGGTCCGTGGTCGCCATCAGTCACCTGGACCGAATTGAGCGCGACGCTCCGATAAAGATCGGTTCCGGTGACCAGAGCACGCGCCTCGACGTTGGCCGTGTTGGGTGTCCCGTTGAATTCCGGTGGAATGAAGAGTGTCGGATCAAACGTGTCTGCTGCATCCTCCAGCGACAGAACACCTTCAAAATCAACACGAAACCCTGCTGTTTCCGCCGGCAACAGCCTTTGTTCGATCACTGTGCCTGCCGCGATCCGAGACTCGCGACCTTCGTCAGAAAACAGTTCGCCAAACAGGCTCGTCATGGCCGGGTCCGCATCGGCATTCGTCAATGCACCAACAAGGCTGTAGCGCCCTGCCCGCTCAACCAGCCGAGCGCCATGAACAGCAATTCGCGGGCGATCCAAACGATCGCGATGTAGGTCCGTTTCAATCCGTGGTTGGCGACGGCCGACGACGGTCCACGTTACCTCATTGCCGCGCGGAAACCGTGCAGGAGTTTGAACCGGGCGAAGTCCCAAAGGCGCGATGTACCATTCTCCGTCGCGCTTAACCGTCGTCAGCTTGATCACTTCGGAACGCATTTCAAGCGCGGTCAGCCATCCCAGTTCAACATCCCACCTTGCGATAGTTTCCGAGCCGCTTGTTTGAACTGCGCTCACGTTATCCAGTTTTCCATAAGAGGCGAGAAGCCCCCCGCGCCAACGCCAGTTGAAAGCTACCGTTTCGAAATCGGGGCGTGTGCCGGGGTCAAGCCGTGCATATGCATCTTCGAATCGACGGAAATCCAAGTCGTCGAAATATGCCTCGATCACTTCCTCAGCTGTCATCGGCTGGGTGAGCGCACGATAGATTGTCCAGGCACCTATCGAGGCTGAAGTAATCAAAGCTACCAGCGTCGCGACGACCAAAGCTTTCGCCAATTTAATGGATCCAGATGACGCTTCTTCGTTGGACAGCGCATAGGAGGCGAACTCCGATCGGCGCCCAAAACTGATCACGGCCATGAGGGCAGCCATACAAATCGCAAACGGCGGCAATACGCCCCACATCGCGACGTGGAGCGCGGGTATATCACGGCGTGGTGTGATAGAACGAAGCGGGGTAACGTCGGGCTTCTCCCAAATGGTGATCCCGTTCGGAAGGCGGATCAGCCGCACCCAGCCGGAAAAATGCAGAATTGGGTCATAGAAGTCGTCGTTTGAGAACACGTACTTCAGGTTGTAGCTGTCAGCATTCACAAGAAACTGCTGCAGCGAACCCAGCCCCGGAACGCCATGGTATTTCGCATTTTCCAGTCTCTCGACAGAGAAGCGCGTCATGTCCGGCAAACGGCGCGCAGAATTGTAGTTGCCGTCGACCGAAAGCGCTTCGGTCTGTGCGGACAAATATGCGAACTGATCGCCAAACCCGAGCGTCAGATAACGCCAGCGATCATGTTCGTCTTCTTCGAGGAATTTCACAATCGGCGCTGGATCAACGAATTTCGGTTGGGTTGGCTGTATTGTGGGCAGGATGGCGGCAAAAACGGCGACGGCGACCGTCGCAATGAAGTAACCGCCAATGAGTACTCTGTGCGCCTGCCGCCCAAACAAAACCCGGAGCGTTTCCCCGGCGCGTCCGTGCAATAGACCATCAATAAGAAGACCCGAGAACGGCAAGATCAGAATTGTCGCCCAGAACGTGAAACGGTCGAGTGTCAGAATATCGAACGCACCGCCGAGCAAAGCGCGCGGTACCGGCGTTGTCCCACCCGTCCCAAGGACGAAACAAAGCGCTACGGACAATCCCAAAGGCCACAGTCTGGTCGTAGCCGCTTTGTAGGCCATGTAAGGCAGGACCAAAAAAGCCGTGCCCCACGGCAGAACAAAGAAGACAATTGCCAGATCAAGCCGCTCGATAAAGCTTTCGCGGCTGCCATGTGGAATAGGCACCTGCGTGATTGGGTCATTGATTGACCAAGACCAATACGGGAAAACGGTTAGGACAATTGCTACCAGCATCAAAACGGCGAGCAACAGTCCACGAGCGATCGGCCAGCCGATGCTGCGCAACCCACCCAGAAAACCTGAATTTTCAGTGTTGGCGACAACTGCGCTTAGAGCGTGTAGCCCAAGCGGTAGAATGAAAAGAACACCACCAAAGATGGTTGTTACGTGGTGGGCGGCGGTGGTGGCGGCCGTGAACGCGACTGCTGCAAGCAAATCAAAGAGACGACGTCCAACGATCCATCGGTAAACGAATGGCAAACCGTTCAGGAAAATCGCGAGAGACAGAGTTGTCGGCAGCTGGCCGAACAGATGGACAATCTCGGAAATGGAAGATGCCAAGACCAGCGAAATGGCCGCATAGCCCGAAGGACGCGCGCCGACCCAAAGCCGGGAGAACCGATAGACACCGATCGTTAGCAGTACAATTGCACCGATCTGCACCACGACGAATGCGGCGCGCAGCGGAAGGAAATTCATCAATGACGCGATCGCCATATGGCTTCCGGGAGGGTAAGCCGTGGTAGCGAAGCCCGTGTACCAACGCGGTTCCCAAGGATCGAACCAGCTTCGATGATAGCTGTCCGCGAAGAACATGTGGATGAACGCGTCGTAGGTATTGCCATGGGTGAATGGCAGCAGGCCGCCATGAAACAGCACAGCGCCCGCAAGCGCTACAAGAAGTAGACGCAAGCCATCGCTGTCATCGGACGCAGGTATCCCGTCCGAATATGCTTCGGTCACCATCATTTTGATTGTCCGCTGAGCTTAAACCAGCTGCCGATCTCGCGCGATCATGGCCGCCTGCGTGCGGTTCTTTGCGTCCAACTTGCGGCAAAGCGTTTTCACGTGCAGCTTAATCGTGACTTCCTGAAGGTCGAGATCACGTGCGATTTCCTTGTTGGACTTGCCTTCACAAAGGCCACGCAGCACATCGGTCTCGCGTTCAGTCAAGTTGGCGACGGTCTTCGCATCCGCTTGCTGCATGAAATCGTAAGGAACATAGGTTTCGCCCGCTGCCATAAACCGGATCGCCGACACCATGGATTTTGCGCCAAGTGTTTTTGGCACGAAACCTGCAGCTCCTGCATCAATGGCATCTCTTGCGACCTGCGGTGTCGCCGTTCCTGAAAGAATTGCGACCGGACGACCGTCGTTTGCTTCTTTCATGCGTGCCAAGCCTGCGAGACCGTCCATTCCAGGCATGTTGAAGTCGAGCAAGACCAAATCAAAGCTGCCCGTTTTGTCCGTCGCTTCAATGGCAGCATCCAGGTTTTCGACGGCAACGATTTCTGCCATGCCCTCGGCTTCGAGGAACATCCCAATCGTATCCCGCACAAGATCATGGTCGTCGGCAATTAAAATACGCATGTGCACCGGCTTTGTTACTTCTGTCTTATTTGAACTATCTATTGTCCGAAAGGATACGACGTTTTGCATGTTGGTCTCCAAAACTCTACCAAAGGATATATCGTTTATCCTTCAGTGATAGCGACTTGAAAGCGCAGAAGTGGCATCTTCCTTTTCGGATAGCCAGGCGTCGTCTGGCACACACATAAGGGTATTAATGATGTTAGCGTTCCGAAAAATCTGTGCTGTCGTAGCACTTGTACTTATCCCGCTTGGGGCGACCGCGGGCGAAACTGTTTTGACCTTCACGCACGCAGGCGAGCAGAAAGCTTTGGACATGGCTGCTCTACAAGACATGGAAAGCGTGGAATTCGAAACCACCACAACATGGACCGATGGAGTGCAAGTTTTTGCAGGCGTTCCTCTTTCAGTATTCCTCGGAACGTATGGCGTTACAGATGGCACGCTGAGGGCAACCGCCATAAATGACTATGCGGTTGAGATACCTGTAAGCGATGCAGTGGAAGGCGGCCCGATCATCGCATACTTGCGTAACGGCGAACCTATGTCGGTGCGCGACAAAGGCCCGCTTTGGATTGTTTACCCCTACGATGCGAACCCGGATTACCAGTCTGAAGTGATCTACTCTCGTAGCATCTGGCAGCTTGACCGTCTCGAAGCGATCGAGTGAGTTTCGATTAATCACTAAGACGGGAAAGTCATGATTAAACGAGTCCAGGCAAGCAAGCGTATTGCGGGCAACCTCCTGATCTACTTGGCTGTTGTGCTTCTAAGCGCAGCGGCCATATGGATTTTGAGTGCTGACGCACGACGTGAAGTCGACGCACTTGCCGTGGCAAATGCAGACAGCACCCAGTGGTCACTGGCTCAGAACGAAGTCGAGTTCCTTGCATTTACGAATGCGGCACACGCTGTTGTTGCTGGGCAAGCAGAGCCAAGGGAGGCGCGCCGGCGCTTCGACGTATTGTTCTCACGAGTGCAAACACTGAAGTCTGCTCCGGCTTATGCAGAAATCCGAGAACGTGACTCTGTCGCGAAGTCGATCAGCAAAATCGAAGACTTCCTTGAAAAAGCTATTCCAATTATCGACGCGGACGACGGGGAAACGATTTCTGGTCTCCCGGATTTGGTGGGTGAATTTTCCGAACTGAGGAAAGAGTTTCGCGATATCTCACTTGTCGGCGTTACGGTGTTTGCACAACGCTCAGAAACTCAGCGCGCATCGGTATCGAATGCCTTGAAAGATCTTGGCGTCATCTCCTTTGCGCTCTTGGCTATGCTGTTGGCGGTGGTAGGTGTCCTGATAATGATCAACCAGGCGTCTCAGCGGCAATCCGCTGAAATCGCTCTGACCCAAGGCAGACTACAAGCCATTATTTCAACATCGCTCGATGCGATCCTTGTGGCCGACACCGACGGGCGCGTTCTGGATTTCAACGGGGCAGCCGAAGGCATTTTTGGGTACTCGCGAGATGAAGCGGTGGGCGCGGATATGGCGGAAATTATCATACCCGATCATCTACGCGATGCACACAACGCCGGAATGGAAAGATACAGAAATACTGCGGAAAAACGTGTGGTTGGCAGTGGGCTTCTGAAGCTGGAAGCGAAGAGAAAAGACGGGACGGTCTTTCCCGTAGAGCTCTCGATAAATTCGGCTCAAAGCGAAAGTGGCGAGATATTCGTGTCTTACATTCGCGATATCTCGCAACGTGTTGAGAGCGAAAACGAACTTGTCGAAGCCCGAGACCAGGCGCTCGCCGGGGAAAAGGCGAAGGCCGATCTTTTGGCCGTTATGAGCCACGAGATGCGAACCCCTTTGAATGGCGTTCTGGGGACGCTTGAGCTGCTTTCGAACACGGATTTGAACGAGAAACAGCAGAAATATATCGGCGTAATGGATGCCTCGGGCAAAATGCTTCTCGATCACGTAAACAACGTGCTCGATATCTCGCGAGTAGACGCTGGTATGGCCGATTTGTCTGAACAGGCCTTTGATGTTTTTGAACTGTCCGAAGCGACAATTGAAGGATTACGGACACCCGCATCGCAAAGAGGAAATGCTCTAAGCATCCAAGTCGTCGGATCGAAGATCGGTCGAGTGCTTGGCGACAAAAACCGGCTGCAACAGATTCTCGTCAATCTTCTGGGGAACGCGATAAAATTCACTGAAAATGGGAGCATATCGCTCGAACTTGAAGCTGCCCCGGACGAGGGAATGGTCGATTTTCGTGTAATCGATACGGGTATCGGCATTGCCGAGGAGGATTTGGAGCGCATATTCGATGACTTCGTGACACTCGACGCCTCGTACCAACGCGAAGTCGAGGGAACCGGGCTTGGCCTAGGTATCGTGAAGCGACTGGTACAACTCATGGGCGGTGAAATCGGAGTGGAAAGCGACCAAGGCGAAGGCTCGGTTTTCTGGTTCAGGGTTCCTCTCAAAAAAGTCACCTCCAGACCGATTACGCAACCAGTGGCACATAGTCAGCGAAAACGGACTGAGGCCTCGCTTGATGTACTTATTGTCGAGGATAACGAAATCAACAGAATGGTTGCCCGAGAAATGCTTGAGCAGGCGGGTTGTTCTGTCACCGAAGCAACAGACGGTCAGGATGGTGTGCATGAAGCGGAATCGCAAAAGTACGACCTGATCCTTATGGATATCAGCATGCCCAAGCTCGACGGAATTGCGGCTTCAAACATGATCCGGGGTGGTACAGGACCCAACAAAGAAACCCCGATCATTGCTCTGACTGCGCACGCGCTTCCAGATGATGTCGCACGTTTTCGCGAGGCCGGAATGTCGGATGTCATCACGAAACCCTTGTCATCCGAGCGTCTAAGAGCGGTTCTTGCTGAGCTGTCGTCCGAGAATCCGGACACCAAAACTGCCAAATCGTCGAACTACGGCGAGGTTATCGAAACAATGGGTGCTGAGAAGGCCGAGGCATTGTTCCAACGCGCGATCCAGCAGATCGGTGTCGGACTAGCCGAAATCGGGGAAATGGCCGGCAAGGACGAACACCGAGATGAAATTCGGGCCACAGCACACAAACTCTCAGGTTCGGCCGCGCTGTTCGGGATGGACGATGTGTGGCAAGGCTTGAAGGAACTTGAACATCAAGCCGCCGACATGAGCGAAGCACAAGTCCGTTCGCATGTTGATACTCTTCAAGACGCATTGACGAAACTGGGTGGAACTTCAGCTTAGTAGAGACCGTTGTCGCCCATAACGGCCGCAACCCTTCAACTCTATATTACAAGACACTGGTCCCGAGGCCGCATCAACTTCGGTCAATTCAAATGCGAGTTGAGCAAAGGGAACTTTAGCCAATCAGCGCTGGCTCAATTGAAGCTCACAGCGAGCCCATGTCTCCATTTCATGGTGCAATTCGATACCCGATTGGGAGATGTAGCGGACTATGGCCCGGTCTTTCATCCCCATCACAAGCTCAACAGTCGTGTCACCTAGCCTGCTATGCGATGGCATCGTGAAAAGGAAATGGTGTCGGTCATAATCGCCGAATACCACCTCGCCACTGTCCAGTGTCACTTCCTCGAATGAGATTTCAAATTGCCTTCCGTCCCCACTGCACCAAAGTCCATTGACGCTGTCCGCGACAGCCACGTTGGTGCCAAGAACAAGGGCCAAACACGACACCAATGCGGTGCTGCGTTTGTCACGCAATGGCTGAAGTTTTCCAGCAAAGCTACTAAGCCTTCGAAGTCGGGCCAGGCCTCGTTTCAACATTGACGCCCCCCATATAAACAATGGTCAAATCAAGCTTGATCGGTCGCGCCAGCGATAGCCAAGTTCAAAGGGCAGACAAGTTTTGAGCCGCCGCAAAACCGATTGGCTCTTTAATTTATGTACCAATTCCGGACAGATCGTTCAAGATTGGGCAATCCGGCCTGTGATCGCCACTACAGGAATCCACAAGATGTGAGAGGGTGTCACGCATCGCTTGAAGCTGCGTGATTTTCTGGTCAATTGCGGCCAAGTGCTCTTTTGCGATGGCCTTAACTTGCGCACTTTCCCTGCTTTCATCCTCGTAAAGGCTGAGCAGCATCCGACAGTCTTCAATCGAAAATCCAAGTGCACGCGCACGTCCAAGAAAAACAAGTTTGTGCAGATCCGTACTCTGAAAAGCACGGTAGCCGTTTCCGCTGCGCTGAGGGCGAACCAAACCAATATCTTCATAGTAACGGATCGTTTTGGGCGGAATTCCTGAACGTTCCGCAACTTCTCCAATGTTCATCGGTTTTAGCCTCCTATTCGGCGGGTAGCTGTTGCACGGTCGCCTGGGGTTTTGGAGTGTAGGACCCTTCGTTCATAGCCGGAGCAATGCGGCGTAGACGTAAGGCGTTTGTC
>JAPPOI010000274.1 GCA_028818055.1 Boseongicola sp. | reverse complement strand
CCCATATCCATATGCGGTGTGTATGTCGCCTTATGCTTGCCGCGCAGGCGCATTGCGACGATCGACGCCAGACGGCCAAGAACGACGCCTTCGGCATCGATCAGGATCCAGTCTTTTTCGATCTCCGCAGGAGTTACGGAAAAGGTTTTCATAGTTTTGCCCTTAAGGGTGAATTCGATTGGCGGGTATCTAAACGAATGAATGGTGCAGTCAAGTGCCGCAAACTTAAATAAACCTAGTTAATTCAATAGGTTAAAAATTAGGTATTATAATACCTCATAAAAATTCACGTTTCGCGCCTGGAAACGGAATTTTCACGACAATTTCGCTAACTCGTCTTGTTTAGAACACCTTGGACACGCACATTTATTACGTTGTTGGGTGTATTGTTGTGTTGGAGTTTGAAATGGTACGTGTGTTTTTCATTGCGAATGTAGCTGCCGGAATTGGCATTGGCGCGATCGCAATGGGTCTAATGACCTCTTTTTAACCCCCTACGAAATCAAGCCAGGACTGCGACCCAGTTCGAGTCCGGGGAATACATCTCTTTCGATCATGGACGTGGGCAAGCCCATTAGGCTGTGCAGAGCCCAGCCTGCATACGATCGCACATCCGCAGAGGGCATGAGGTCGCGATCTTGAAACAAGTCGCCCTGCCCCAAACCGGGCCAATCACCGAACACGCGACCGCCATTTAAAGCACCACCCGCAAAGATGGCTGCGCCTCCGGTGCCGTGATCGGTACCACGCGAACCATTTTCCCGCACTGTGCGCCCGAACTCCGTGATCCCCATAACCAGAGTTTTGTCCCAATCGGGGCCCAATCCATCTTTCAACGTCTCAATTGCGATACGAAGCTGATCCAGCGCCCGTGGCAACGCGTTCGCTTGGTTGGCATGGGTATCCCAACCAGTCAGCGAGAACGCAGCAATGCGGCTGTCTTCCCGCAGTCGGGAAGCAGCGAATCCAGCAAGTGCGTCGGCGCGTCCTGCACGACGCGCATTCATGCCGTCGGTCTCGGTCAACTCAGACAACTCAAGTGCTTGCATGGCCGCATCGTGAAACAGGGGGTCTTGCGCGTAGATCGCGTTCAGCAGCAGTTCGCCTTGGGGCGACAGCTCAAGGGCGGCTTCGGGCGACCAGCTGGAGTGTTCCGCATCGCCGCTCAGAAGAAGTAGGTTCTCCCTTCCTACTGCGAAGGCAGTTTTGACATGTGCCCCGGGTATGCCGGCCAAGGCACGGTTCAGCCATCCGTCGCGCGCATCGGTCAACTGGCCATCAGACGAACCGGCCCCGTTTTCCAGCATGTCCTGACCATCGAAATGGCTGCGCTTGTTCCGGTATGGCGTCGAAACCGCATGGGCAAAGGCAAGCTCGCCCTTGCCCCACAAAGGCATGAGTGGAGCCAGACTTTCATGTAGCCCAAAGAAACCGTCCAAGTCGTCAAAGCCGGTCTGTGACAAGGTTGGTCTATGGGTTGCGTAATCCGGGTCGCCGTAGGGTCGAACCACATCCAATCCATCCATTGCGCCCCGAAGCACGATAACGACCAATCGAGCGTCTCCGGGTGTTGAAGCAAAGGTTACTGGCGTCAGCAAAGGACTGGCCGCAGCCGAGCATCCAATCGCCAAACTTCTTCCAAGAAAGTTGCGTCGTGAGAGTGTCATCAAAATACTCCTTACCGGCGATTGAAATCTGGTGAGGCGAGCACCAACGCCACGCCTTCTTTTCTGCTTTCCGCACCACCAACGGCACGGCGCAGAAGGTCAGATGCTGCGTCATCCAACGTTGTTTGAAGAAATTTCCGCGGGTCTTTTTCATCGAGAAGCGCATCGACAAAGCCCTGCACCCAACGCAGGCGCGCGGCCAAACCGGCCGGCGTGATCCATGCGGACGGGTCTTCGGGCCAACCATCTGGACCTGCAGGTCTGAATATCGGCTGCCCCATCGATGTCAGCGCGTCACTTAACGCGCGACGCACTTGGCGTTGGTCCAATTGCGCGAGCTTCTCGGGTTCAGGCGCTCCTGCACGCAGGGCTGACACGATGAAATCCATTGGTGGCTTCACTTTTCGGAACGGAGGTTCCCATGACCTTGGGTCCGCCAGCATGACCTCATATAGCGCCATCAAGTCGCCGTCGGCGGCCAAAAAGCCGTTGGCCATGCGCTCGACAAGGTCCTCGGGTGGTGTGCCACCGATGAAGTGTACAAGAAGCTTGGTGGACAGATGGCGAGCGGTGTCCGGGTGAACCGCTATGTCTGCAAGCGCGCCTTTCACATCATCAAGCGATGCGCGAGAGCCGCCTCCATAGGTCTTGCCCAATATCGTCTCGGGTCCGGGCTCCGCCATGTTTGCGCGAAACTTGAATCCGCTTTTGTCGACGCTCACCCCGGTTAGAAGTTCGGCAAGCTCACGCACATCTGTTTGCGAATACGCGCCGCCGACACCCAGCGAATGCAATTCGAGAATTTCCCGGGCTAGATTTTCATTCAAACCCCGGTCACGACGCTGGCCCGCGACAGAATTTGGACCCGCCGACTGAACCTGATTCAGATAAATCACCATCGCCGGATGCAAGCTTGTCGCCTGAAGCATATCCTTGAAGTTGCCGCCAACGTGGGGCCGGACTGCATTTTCGATGAAATCCGGGATCAACAGGCTGAGAACCGGCGCATTTACTGCAACTGTGAAGTGGTCGGTCCAAAAGGCAACCAGCCTTTCCCGGAAGCCAGCCTTGCTTTCGACCATCCGAAGCAGGATTGACTGAAAATCGTCCGCCGCTTTTGAGCGAAGATTGCGGTTCGCACGGTCTTTGTCTTCCTGACTACCGTTTCTGGCCTCGCGACGCTCACTGAGGATGGCCAAACGTTCAGAAGTGCGTAGCAAACTGCGACGCTTTTCTGCAGAATCGACACGGCCAACTTCGGCGAGCAGGTCGTCGCCTGACTTTCGATCGGGTTGCCAAGGCGCAAACCCATACCCGAACCGGATTTCCGAAATCGTACCTGGTTTGACCATGTTTCACATTCTCCTCGCGCCCCAACATTCATTGTACGACGCGAGCCGGTTTTTCCGTCGATTTTTTGAATGAAACTTTTCCTGCAGTTGTTGTTGAGCAGAGTTTCGCTAGTCTTTCACAATGCCATTTCAAAATCGCGTTCTTGCTACCGGAGAAATCGTCGCCACCCCTGAGCGAGGACTTTTCATGGGTAACCGTGGGATACTTCACGACAGCCAGAAGCGCCTGGGCAAAGCGCGTTGGAAACACAAGGCTTGGATTATCTGCGTCCTGAAGCACAAAGACTGGCACCGAGAGGTCATGACACCAAACAACTATACCGAGTTGTTTTTCTTGGATGATGCCGTTGCCTTATCAGCCGGACATCGACCATGCGCTCTGTGTCGGAGAGAAGACTTTGACGCGTACCGAACAGCTGCCGGATTCAATGGAACAGCGAAAGAAATGGATGACGCTCTACACGCTGCGCGAGCGGTTCCCCGGGTGTTTGGTCAGCGACGGCATTCAGAGCAGATCTCATCATTGCCTGACGGGACAGTGATTGATCACCAGGGAACTGCGTCTTTGGTTTTCGGGGATACACTGCGCCCTATCACAGCAGGTGGCTATCTGACGGCGATACCGCGACCACGGAACGGACTGTGCGAAGTGCTGACGCCGGAACCTAGCGTCGAAGCATTGAGAAACGGATTTGTGCCAGTCATGCATCCGTCACTCTGATTGCGACTTTTCCTCAAGGCACAGCCATTCAGCTTCGGCATTAGCCAGCGTTGCTTGTCTGGCGAGCAGAGG
>JAPPOI010000223.1 GCA_028818055.1 Boseongicola sp. | reverse complement strand
GGTTTCCGCAGGGATCGAAGCTTTTTTGGAAACCTATGAGACGCTTGAAGTTGTCGGAACGCTTTCGAGCGGTCGAGAAGCGGTGGAGAAAATCGAATCTTATGATCCCGACGTGATACTCTTGGACCTGAATATGCCTGACATAACAGGACTTTCCGCGACAGAGCTCATTCTGGAAAAACGTCCCGAAACGAACATTCTCATATTGAGCATGCACGACAGCCCTGAGTACATCTCAACAGCCATGAGCCACGGGGCAAAAGGTTACATCCTGAAGGATGTGCCAACGGAAGAAATTAAGACCGCCATCGACCGTGTCATGGATGGCGGCGAATATCTGTGCACGGGCGCCAAGGCATCCTTGAAACCGCGCTTCTCAAGCGGCAGCGAAGCTCTTACATCCCGCGAGCAGACTGTGCTGCTTGAGCTAGCTCAAGGAAAGTCGAACCGCGAAGTGGCCGAAGACTTGAATATCTCCATTCATACCGTGGAAACGCACCGAAAGAACATCAAACGCAAACTTGGTATTTCTTCAACTGCAGGACTTACGCGATACGCTATGGAGCACGGCGTTTTGCAAGGTACCGGCAAACTCTAACGCCTTGGCAAAAAACCCAATCCAAACCACCCATTTTAGAAAGAAGCCCGACAGCGGCGCTTGCGCCGGTTTTGTCTGTGCTTGGCCGCCAACTCCACGATTTTTGTCGATAATTGCCGAAACCGACTGATCGCCGCAACAATTGCAAAGAAAATCGGCCCTCAGTGACAGAAATTTTGCCATTTCGCTGTTGACGACCTGTTTTACCGCGCCTAGTCTCCCCGGACTTACGAATTGAGGTCCCGAATGGAACAAATTCTAGTGGTCGTGGGAAAATGGCGCATGGGCCGGTAACGGACACCATAACGGTACCCCATGCGCCCTCGGAGACCCGGGGGCTTTTTTTTGCGCGGAAGGAAGGACAAGGCGCGATGAACAAGACGCAAATGACCGGAGCGAAAATGGTCGTGGAGTCCCTGAAGGATCAGGGTGTAGAGGTTGTATTTGGCTATCCTGGCGGTGCCGTCCTACCGATCTACGACGAGATTTTTCAGCAGAACAATATCCGGCACGTCCTAGTCCGCCATGAACAAGGTGCGGTGCACGCAGCTGAAGGCTACGCGCGCTCAACTGGCAAGCCTGGTGTTTGTCTTGTGACATCGGGCCCAGGTGCAACCAATGCTGTTACCGGACTGACTGACGCGTTGATGGATTCAATTCCAATCGTCGTTCTGACGGGGCAAGTTCCGACTTTCATGATCGGCAATGACGCCTTCCAGGAAGCCGACACGGTTGGGATCACGCGGCCTTGCACCAAACACAACTGGTTGGTGAAGGAGACCGATAAACTCGCTGACACGATCCATCAGGCTTTCCACGTCGCAACGAACGGTCGTCCCGGCCCGGTTTTGATCGACATTCCGAAGGACGTCCAATTCGCAAACGGCACGTACATTTCACCGAAGGCGGCCTCGACCAAGCATTATCAGCCGAAAGTCAAAGGTGATATCGAAACGATCACGGCTCTGGTTGACGCCATGGAAACAGCCAGCCGCCCAATCTTCTACACGGGTGGCGGTGTCATCAATTCCGGTGCCGCCGGCAGTCAATTGCTGCGCGAGATCGTCGATGCAACCGGATTCCCGATCACCTCGACGCTGATGGGTTTGGGTGCCTACCCCGCTAACGGCAAGAATTGGCTGGGCATGTTGGGCATGCACGGTCTTTATGAGGCCAATTTGGCGATGCACGGTTGCGATCTGATGATCAACATCGGCGCGCGATTTGATGACCGGATAACTGGGCGCGTCCAGGATTTCAGCCCAAATTCGTTGAAGGCGCATGTGGATATCGATCCGTCGTCAATCAACAAAGTCATCCACGTCGATCTTCCGATCGTTGGTGACGTTGCCCACGTTTTGGAAGACGTGCTTCGCATCTGGAAATCGCGTGGCCGCAAGACCGACACAGCCGCACTGAAAGAATGGTGGGCTCAGATCGAGGATTGGCGCTCGGTTGATTGCCTGAAGTTCACGCAAAAGGGCAAAACCATCAAACCGCAGCACGCGCTTGCTCGGCTTGAGTCACTGACCAAGGATCATCCTGACCGCTATATCTGTACTGAAGTTGGTCAACATCAGATGTGGGCCGCTCAGTATATGGGCTTTAACGAACCAAACCGTTGGATGACTTCGGGCGGATTGGGAACCATGGGATACGGGTTCCCTGCATCTGTTGGCGTTCAAATGGCTCATCCTGATGCGCTTGTGATCAACGTCGCCGGCGAGGCATCTTGGCTGATGAACATGCAGGAAATGGGAACAGCGGTTCAGTACCGTTTGCCCGTCAAACAGTTCATCTTGAATAATGAACGATTGGGGATGGTACGCCAGTGGCAAGAACTGCTGCACGGTGAGCGATACAGCCACTCGTGGTCCGAAGCCCTGCCCGACTTCGTCAAGCTCGCGGAAGCTTTTGGCGCCAAAGGCATCATGGTCAGTGACCCTGCCGATTTGGATGATGCAATCATGGAAATGATCAACCATGAAGGCCCTGTCATCTTTGATTGTCTGGTTGAAAAGCACGAGAACTGCTTCCCGATGATCCCATCCGGGGAACCGCACAACAAAATGCTGCTAGGCGAAGACGCGGATACCGGAAGCGCAATCAAAGAAGGCGGCGCCGTTTTGGTTTAATACGGAAGCACCGCGGAGAACCGAAAATACTGGCCGCGAAACGTTGCGGCTTTGCTAACGACTTAAGACAATGAAAGCTGACACATGTCTGCACTCAAAATCAAAAAAGGCACATCGCGCCACTCTGCATACGATCTACGTGATCCACATGCGGAACCTATTGAAAGCCACACTCTAGCAGTCGTTGTGGACAACGAAGCGGGCGTGCTGGCACGTGTGATCGGGCTATTTTCCGGGCGTGGCTACAACATTGAAAGCCTGACCGTGGCCGAGATCGATCATCTTGGGCATCGCAGCCGAATTACTGTGGTGACCACAGGAACGCCCAGCGTCATTGAACAGATCAAGGCGCAGCTTGGGCGGATTGTTCCGGTACACGAAGTCCATGATCTGACCGTCGAAGGGCCTTCCGTGGAACGCGAGCTCGCACTCTTTAAAGTGGCAGGTTCAGGGGACAAACGCGTTGAAGCGCTCCGCCTGGCTGACATCTTCCGCGCAAATGTTGTGGATTCCACACTCGAAAGCTTCGTTTTCGAGGTTACAGGTACACCAGAAAAGATCGACGCTTTCGCCGATCTGATGCGCCCACTTGGATTGTCGGAAGTTGCGCGAACAGGGGTGGCAGCCCTGTCACGAGGCGAATCCGTTGAAAGTTAGGTGGTTTCGGTGACGTTTAGCGTCGCCAGTTTTGACAAATAGCGCGCACCGCATCGAACATTTCCTGCCATTTCGACGACTTTGATGTCGCGAAGTGCGGTCGATCTAACGCGTTGATCACCATTTCGACGGGTGCATGTGCGCCCGGATCAATGTTGTCTTTCATCCCTACAGACATCCATTCACTCACTCATTTCGTTAGAATCGCGGTCCCAACGCAACCCCAACTTGATACATTTAAGAAATGGAATCCGTGCAACTAACCCGGACCTGTGTACCCACTTCTCGCTCTCTCTCATCCACTAGAAAATCGCTGGAACTTGGCCGCAAAAAGAACCAACTAAGGAAAACCAGTGACGATGTGCATTTTTCTTATCTCATCGACGACTCTAATAAATTAATAATTATCAGATAGTTAAAAAGTTTTTTTCAACTGGTATCGAA
>JAPPOI010000033.1:13696-16828 GCA_028818055.1 Boseongicola sp. | reverse complement strand
CGTATTGCCTCCTGGAATGACGCGCGTGTAATCCGGGAATGTGCCGTCGATAACCTTCGACGTCAGCGTGATGCCGGGTGCCGCAAACCGAACTTTGGTCTCGCTGACGCTGACGGCGATTTCGGTATCATCATCGTCGAGCAGCTTGCGCAATTCGCCGACGGTTTTTCGCGGAACAATGACGCCCGGAAGGCTTTCAGCTCCGTCCGGCAATTCCGCGTCGATCCGGGCCAGACGATGGCCATCGGTTGCAACGCAGCGCAGCACTTGCGAACCGTCTGAATCGGCCACGTGCATATAAACGCCATTCAGGTAATATCTTGTTTCTTCAGTAGAAATCGCAAACTTCGACTTATCGAACAGACGCCGCAAAACCTGTCCCGCAACCGAGAAATTCGCATAGTATTCGGATGAAGCCATGATCGGGAAGTCTTACTTTGGAAGCGTTGCCAGCGAAAAATTCGAGCGCCCTGCCTCGACCGTCAATCGCCCGGATGCTCCGTCGTCGTTCAGCGTCACCAGCGCGCCATCCGGAAGCTTGCGAACAATCTCGTGCAGCGTCACCGCGCTCACCGTGGTTGCACCTGCGCGTTCGACTTTGGCAGGGGCATTATCAACAACTTCGATGTCCAGATCGGTCGCCCGAAAGCTGACCTGATCCCCCTCGGCTTCGATCAGCACATTGGCCAAGATCGGGATCGTGTTGCGCCGCTCGACAACCGACTGAGCCTGATTGACCGCTTTCAGCAACTCGCCACGCTCGATCGAGAATTTCATGGGTCATGCTCCCTCTTGGCCCGGACCGTTAACCTACTGATTTTCAGGGTTCAGGCAAACATATTTTCTCGCACTTTCGGGGCTGACAGAGCGGGCGTCAAGCACGCTATATTGCTTCTTTCTGGTGGAAATACTCCGGGGAGCGCGAGGGGCAGCGCCCCTCGCCTGTGGTGACGCCATTGCAATTGGCGGCGCAAAGCCTGTCTTAAGCTTCCAGCGACCGGCGCAACAATTCCAGATCATCTGCAATCTGGCTGTCCTGCTGCTTCAGTTCTTCAATCTTTCGTACGCCGTGCATGACCGTTGTGTGATCGCGCCCGCCAAAGCGACGGCCGATCTCCGGCAGGCTTCGTGTTGTCATCGTTTTGGCCAGATACATTGCAACCTGGCGCGGTCGCGCAAACGTCCGAACCCGCTTCGGGCCGATCAAATCAGACAGGCGGATATTGTAATGGTCCGAGACCTTGCGCTGAATTTCTTCAACCGTGATCTTGCGATCTGATGCGCGCAGGACGTCCGACAGACAATCCTGGGTCAGTTCCAGCGTGATTTCGCGACCCACCAGCGCGCCAAACGCAAAGAGCCGCATCATCGACCCTTCCAGAACGCGCACGTTCGTTGAAATCCGATGCGCCAAAAACTCCAGCACGCCATCGGCAATCACAAGGTTCGGGAACTGTTCAGAATACTGGTCGATCTTCTGCTGAAGAATACCAAGCCGCAGCTCGTAGTTCGTCGGGTGAAGGTCAACGACCAGCCCGGATTGAAGACGGCTGACAATTCTATCCTCGATGCCCGAAATCTCGGTCGGAGCTCGATCGGACGAGACGATGATCTGCTTGTTCTGATCAACCAAGGCATTGAAGGTATGGAAGAATTCTTCCTGCGTTGCGTCTTTGCCTGCGATGAACTGGACGTCATCGATCATCAGAACATCGACCGACCGGAACAGCTGTTTGAAGGCAATCATGTCCTTGTCGCGCAGTGCTTGGACGAAACGATACATGAATTGTTCCGCCGACAAATAGAACACGTTCAGCCTGGGATCGCGGTTCTGAAGCTCCCAGGCAATCGCATGCATCAAGTGGGTCTTACCAAGTCCAACGCCACCATAGAGGAACAACGGGTTGAAGGTGACGGGGCCGCCTTCTGACACACGGCGCGCGGCAGCGTGAGCAAGTTCATTCGGCTTACCGACAACGAACGTGTCAAAGGTAAAGCGTCCGTCCAGCGGTGCACCTGGCTGGTCTTCGGATTTCGCGACGACCGCAGGTTTTGGCTTCGCCTTCGCCGGGCGGCCTGTGGACGGTACAGAGAAGCTCACTCGAGACACACGCTCGCCAGCACCGTTCAGACCTTGCAGGATTGCTTCGCCGAAATTGCGCGACACCCAGTCGCCCATAAACTGGGTCGGCACCAGAAAGGTGATCACCCCATCTTCGACACCGGAGAACTCAAGAGGTTCGATCCAGTTTTTGTAGTTATTCGTGCCAACCGTTTTGCATAACTCGTCCTGTACCCGTCCCCATGTGTCGTCCGTCATAAGTTTTTGACCCGTCGCGCTCGTTGTTTTTGTTCAAGACTGACGCCATGCCAGCCCCCGGGCCTTCCAGCCATTGTGGTTACCCCGGTGTCCCGATGCGTCCAGATCGCCCTCGAAGCCTTCAGCTACATTCAGACAGGTCCCGTTCCACCCCGATTGGCCGAGATGGTCGGCGACCGCATATGCAGCCCTCAATGAACGCGCACCTGAGCGGCACAGGAAGAGAAGAGTGTCGGGTTGTTTGCCCCCCAACGCCTCACTCACTTCCGCCACAAAACGCGGGTTCATAGACATGTCCGGGAAGGTCGACCATTCCGAAAAAATCGGAATCTGTCCCGCCTCCTCAAGATCAGGTACGCCGACGAATCCCCATTCGGCGCGTGTCCTGACGTCAATCAAACGGGAGCTCGGATCCTCAACCAAAATCTTCCATGCAGCGTCGGGATCTACTTCCCCAACGCGTGGACCCGATGCCCCGCTCATTGACCATGTCCCCCCAAGGACGATGTGAATCGCTTGCTCAAGCTAGCGCCACGATAGGCGGTCTCGCAACAGACCTTTGCGCTTGACTCAATCTTTGCTGCTACCGAATCTGGCTGACCGGCTTCGCGGCGGTTCGACCCCATTCGGCTATGCCGAAATGACCAAACAAAAAATCGCGCCCAAGGACGGGCGCGACGTCGTTTCAAAAAAAATTTTTAGCCGAGCGCTTTGACGCGCGACGACAGACGCGACATTTTCCGCGCGGCGGGATTTTTGTGGACGCCACCCTGGGTGACGCCGCGCGGCAGCTCAGGTTGCGCCGCCGTAAT
>JAPPOI010000033.1:2231-13686 GCA_028818055.1 Boseongicola sp. | reverse complement strand
ATTTTTGTGGAAGACACCCTTGGTGACGCCGCGCATCAGCTCAGGTTGAGCCGCCTTAAATGCTGCAGCAGCCGCGTCTTTGTCGCCGGATGCGATCGCCTCTTCAACCTTGCGCAGGTATGTGCGGATGCGCGAACGACGTGCTTTGTTCACAGCATAACGGCGCTCGGCCTGGCGCGCGCGCTTCTTTGATTGAGGTGAGTTTGCCATTTCTTGTCTCTTTCGTCGGATCGTTTCTTTCAACACGTGCAAACGCCCGACACCGGGTTCTATTACCGGCAGCCTCTGGCCATGGCGGGCCTCACACGCATGTCTGGCGCGGCATTTACGTCAGATTCGCAAAGAATGAAAGTGTTTAGTTCAGCTGCGTCTTATTTGTCGCGGAACTGCGGCTCGCGCTTTTCGACAAAGGCGGCCATCCCTTCTTTCTGATCTTCGGTTGCGAACAGCGAATGGAACAGGCGACGCTCGAACATCAGCCCTTCGGTCAGCGTCGTTTCGTAGCTGCGGTTTACTGCTTCTTTGATCGCAGTTGTCGCGATCATCGACTTCTCGGCGATCTTGCGACCAGTTGCTTTCGCGTCGTCCAAAAGGTTCTTCGCAGGCACCACACGGCTGACCAGCCCGGACCGTTCCGCTTCGTCAGCGTTCATGAAGCGACCAGTGAGATTCATCTCCATCGCTTTTGACTTGCCGACAAACCGCGTCAGTCGTTGCGAGCCGCCAAGGCCGGCCATAACGCCGAGATTAATTTCAGGTTGTCCGAACTTTGCGGTGTCGGCTGCAATGATGAAGTCGCACGACATCGCCAACTCGCACCCGCCACCCAGCGCGTACCCCGCAACGGCTGCGATAATTGGTTTGCGGCACTTCAGAATCGTTTCGATGTCGTCGACAAGGAAGTTCGACGAGTAGACGTCAACGAAGTCTTTCCCGGACATTTCGGTGATGTCGGCACCAGCGGCGAACGCTTTTTCGGAGCCAGTTAAGATGATGCATCGAACCTGATCGTCTTCGGCCGCAGCAGACACTGCGGTCGACAGTTCGCCCAGGAGTTCTGAGTTCAGGGCATTCAAGGCATCGGGTCGATTCAGTTGAATCGTCAGGACTTGATCTTCGAGATCAGTGATAAGTGTTTTGTACGCCATGAAGCCTCGCAGACAGACGGGATTTGAAGCACAGGGTTAGCATCGTTCGGGCCCCGGGCAAACTATCTCTGGCAGCGCGGACAATAAAAGGTCGATCGCCCGGATTGTACGATGCGTTTGATGGTACCGGTGCAAGACGGGGTTGGGCAGGACGATCCTTCCTGATCGTAGGCCCGGAAAGTGTGCTGAAAATAACCAAGCTCTCCGTCTGCCTGGCGATAGTCTTTCAGGGACGAACCACCGGCTTCGATCGCCTCTGACAGTACGTCCCGTATGATCGGCACCAGTCGGGAAATGCGCGGACGGCTGACCGTTCCAGCCTTGCGGCGCGGAGAAATGCCTGAGCGGTGCAACGCCTCACACACATATATGTTTCCAAGTCCGGCGACGATCTTTTGATCAAGAAGCGCGGCCTTCATTGGCATCATGCGACCCTTCAGCGCCGACGCCAGATAGTCATCGTGAAACGCGTTGCCCAATGGTTCAGGTCCCAGTGAAGCCAGAAGCGGGTGCGCTTCGATCTGATCTGTTGGGGCGAGGTCCATAGCGCCAAAACGGCGCGCATCGTTGAAGGTTATGCGCGCCCCGTTGTCCATGTCGAAGACCACGTGGTCATGCTTTTCGGCAGCCGGGTGTTCGTGGTGGAATTGACCCAGAGGGTCGCCGGACACGGTCATGCGTCCGGACATCCCGAGGTGAATAATCAGGGTTTCGTTCGAATCGAGATCAGCAAGGATGTATTTCGATCTGCGCCGAAGCGCCTTAACGGTTTGACCCGACAGGCGCTCGGACATCTTGGGCGGAAATGGCCAACGCAAATCCGGCCGACGTACATCGGCCTTGGCGATGACATGGCCTTCCATTGACGGGAGCAGTCCGCGTCTGACCGTTTCAACTTCTGGCAACTCGGGCATTACACGCTGTCTTTCCGCCGGTTGATTGGCTGCTCACAGTAGGGTGCTTGTCACAGCACTGAAAGACGCAATTTTTCCAATAGACGAATGTCACACTCGGCGCTGGAACCAGACGCGGCGTTTCAACGCGTTTGTGTCCGGGCGTCCGAGGTTATATCGGGTAATGCAGTCAGTTTGGAATCCAACGCATGTCCGACGAAAGCTTCGATAAAACAACGCATTTTGGCGAACGCGAAGTGCGCGAGGCCGAAAAGGCTGGTCTGGTTCACGGCGTTTTTTCAAGCGTCGCGTCCCGCTATGACGTGATGAACGACGTCATGTCTGTGGGAATCCATCGCCTTTGGAAAGATGCGATGATGGATTGGTTGGCTCCGAGGAATGGCCAGCGACTGTTAGATGTCGCAGGTGGCACCGGCGATATCTCGTTTCGATTCCTTAAGCGTGCGCCACAGGCGTCTGCTGTGGTTCTGGATATGACCGAGCCAATGCTGGTCGAAGGTCGCAAACGCGCCGAAGCCACCGCCATGGCCGAACGATTGGATTGGGTGACCGGCGACGCGATGAAACTGCCGTTTCCGGACAACAGTTTCGACGTCTACACAATTTCTTTCGGTATCCGGAATGTCACCCGCATTCCGGACGCTCTGTCAGAAGCGTTTCGTGTATTGCGACCCGGCGGGCGATTGATGGTTCTTGAGTTTTCGCAGCTGCCCAACGACGGGTTGCAGAAGCTTTATGACCTTTACTCTTATAATGTCATTCCCCGCATGGGTCAGATGATCGCCAACGATCGTGACAGCTATCAGTATCTGGTCGAGTCGATCCGCAAATTTCCTGACCAAGAAACATTTGCTGGAATGATCCGCGATGCCGGGTTCGAAAACGTTAAGTATCGCAATCTCAGTATGGGCATCGCCGCATTGCATTCGGGGTGGAAGCTCTAGGTGCGCGGCCCTCACAATATCCTTCGCCTGATCCGCACAGGCGCCACGTTTGAACGTACAGGCGCGATGCGGCTGGTGCTTGAGGCCATGGATGCTCCACCATCCTTGCGCGTCGCTGCCCGGGTTCTGGGCTGGCCTTTTAAGTGGCTGGGCTACAAGGGTGACCCGTCATTGCCGCCGGCCACGCGCGCTTTGACGGCATTGGGGCCAGCCTACATCAAGTTCGGTCAGATCCTTTCGACGCGCCCGGATGTCGTGGGCGAGGACATGGCGCTGCAGCTTCGCGTGCTGCAGGACAAGTTGCCGCCGTTTTCGACGGCTGAAGCCAAGAAGACCGTGGCTCAGGAACTTGGCATCGAAGTGGATGACGTCTTTAGCGAATTTTCAGAACCGGTCGCCGCTGCATCGATTGCACAGGTCCACAAGGCGCGGCTGGCGGACACCGGTGAGGAGGTCGCGGTCAAAGTGTTGCGGCCGAAGATCGAACAGGCCTTTCGGAAAGATATCGACGCCTTCTACTTCGCGGCGCGCATGATCGAAACGTTGGCACCGACGGCGCGTCGATTGCGGCCAATGGATGTGATTGCGCATTTCGAAGGCGTAGTGCTCGGCGAATTGGACCTGCGACTTGAAACGGCATCAGCAGCCGAGTTTGCGGCCAACACCGCGAACGACATGGGATTCAGCGTGCCGGACGTGAAGTGGTTCCTGTCATCGCGACGCGTCATGACGCTGGAATGGGCCGAAGGCATCCCATCGGGCGAGGTTGCGGCACTGAAAGAAGCCGGACACGACTGCAACGCGATAGGTGAACGCATTCTGTCCATGTTCTTAAGCCACGCTCTGCGTGACGGGTATTTCCATGCCGACATGCACCAAGGAAATCTCAAGGTTGCGCCGAACGGCGACCTGATCGCATTGGATTTCGGGATCATGGGACGGATCGATGAATACACCCGCCGGGTCTATGCCGAGATCCTGTTCGGGTTTATTCGCAAAGACTATAAGCGGATCGCAGAAGTTCACTTCGAGGCTGGTTACGTGCCAGCCGATCGAGACGTCGATGAATTTGCGCGCGCCTTAAGGGCCGTGGGCGAACCAATTTTCGGCATGGACGCCAGCAAGATTTCGATGGGACGCTTGCTAAGCTACCTCTTCGAGGTGACCGAGCGTTTTGGCATGGAAACGCGGACCGAGCTTATTCTGCTTCAGCGCACGATGGTTGTCGTTGAGGGTGTCTCACGCTCGCTGAATCCGCATATCAATATCTGGACAACCGCGCGGCCGATTGTTGAGACCTACATCGCCGAGAACGTCGGACCTCGGGCGCTGATCCGCGATATGGTGCACACCGCGCGGGTCATCAGCCGATTTGGTCCGCGACTTCCTCAGCTTGCCGAGTCGTTGCTGATCGCGAAAAACAACCCTGCGCCCGAGCCCGCCAAGCCAAGTCTTGCCAGCCGCATCGGGTGGATGGCGGCAGGTGGCGGACTGGTCGGAGTCGGCCTGATTTTGGCGCAGCTGATCTGATTTTTGCCTGTCGGCTTTGATCCTTTATCCGCGCGCATGTCTTTTATCTGCCGCACGAATTGATTAGTGCGTATGTTAGCGCAAAAAGGAATTCTGCCGTGACGAAACCAACGCTTCGCAGCCAGAAATGGTTCAACAATCCCGACAATGCCGAGATGACCGCACTCTATCTTGAGCGGTATCTGAACTACGGATTAACGCGAGAAGAGTTGCAGTCGGGCAAACCAATCATCGGCATTGCACAGACTGGCAGCGATCTGAGCCCATGCAATCGGCATCATATCGAGCTGAGCAAGCGTGTGCGTGACGGGGTCATCGCCGCTGGCGGAACCGTGATCGAAATTCCCGTGCATCCGATACAGGAAACCGGAAAACGCCCAACAGCCATGTTGGACCGTAACCTTGCATACTTGTCGCTGGTTGAGACGCTTTTCGGATATCCGATCGACGGCGTCGTGCTGAATATCGGGTGCGACAAGACAACCCCAGCGCTTTTGATGGCGGCAGCTACAGTGAACATCCCAGCGATCGCTTTGTCGGTTGGGCCCATGTTGAACGGCTGGTACGACGGCAAGCGCGCAGGTTCAGGCACGGTCATCTGGAAAGCCCGCGAGCGTATGGCTGCAGGCGAGATTGACGCCAATGAGTTCATGGAAATCGCAGCGGCGTCCGCCCCATCCGTCGGCTATTGCAACACGATGGGCACCGCGACGACGATGAACTCGCTGGCTGAAGCGCTTGGCATGCAATTGCCAGGATCGGCGGCCATTCCGGCCCCTTATCGTGAGCGCGGCCAGCTCAGCTATGAAACAGGGCGACAGATCGTTGAAATGGTCGAAGCGGACCGACGCCCATCAGACATCATGACACGCGAGGCTTTTGAAAATGCCATCGTGATCAATTCGGCTATTGGCGGGTCGACGAATGCGCCGATCCATTTGAACGCCATTGCGCGGCATTTGAATGTTCCTTTGAACAATGACGACTGGCAGTCGTTCGGACACGAGGTGCCGTTGCTCGTCAACCTTCAGCCGGCCGGTGAGTACTTGGGCGAAGATTACCACCGCGCCGGAGGTGTTCCAGCTGTTATCGGCGAATTGATCCGCAATGGTTTGTTGCCACATCCCGACGCCTTGACCGCCAATGGCAAGACAATGGGTGCGAACTGCGCCGACGCGGTCACGGACAATGCGGACGTTATTCGCGGCGTTGACAATCCGCTTGTCGCGGCTGCGGGCTTTATCAATCTGAAGGGCAATCTGTTTGACAGCGCGATCATGAAGACGAGCGTCATTTCGGACGAGTTTCGCGACCGGTACCTGTCGAACCCGGATGATCCGAATGCGTTCGAAGGCCGTGCGATCGTTTTTGATGGACCGGAGGATTTCCACCACAGGATCGACGACGAAAGTGTTGGCATCGACGCCCATTGCATTCTTGTGATGCGGGGGGCTGGACCCATTGGATATCCGGGTGGTGCAGAGGTCGTTAACATGCGCCCGCCGGGCTACTTGATCCGGCAAGGCGTGACATCATTGCCGTGCCTTGGCGATGGACGGCAGTCGGGAACATCTGGTTCGCCGTCAATCCTGAATGCATCACCAGAGGCCGCAGACGGCGGCGGGCTTGGGTTGGTTCAGAGCGGCGACATGATCCGCATCGACCTGAACGAATGCAGCGCGAATATGCTGATTGATGATGCCGTTCTTGCGGAACGCCGTGCAGCTTTGTCAGAGCGTCCGTTTGCACCGGAAAGCCAGTCACCGTGGCAGGAAATCTTCCGCGAACGCGTGCGTCCGTTCTCGGAAGGTATGGTGCTGAAGGGTGCGCCCGAGTTTCAGGACATTTCGCGCAAGCATATGCCGCGCGACAACCACTGATTTCGCCCCGCCTGCGGCGGGCCGATCCGCGCCGACGTGCTGAGCACGTCGGCGTTTTTCGTTTCTGAACAAACAGGGCTCAGTGCGCGATGAATCGGCGCATCACGATCGGGGTAAGGTACATCGGCACCTGATAGCACCCGATAAACAAAAGAAACGTATCGACCGACGCATCAGGCAGTGCCACCAGAAACAGCGCGATGTTTCGGTTGCCGGCTGCAATAGAAATCCCTGTTCGCGTTCCCTCATTCGTCAACGGCAACGTGCGATGCGCGAAAATTTGCGATCCGAAATTGATTGCAGCAGCAAGCGCAAGCCACCCCAGAACGGCCAAAGGTGCAGAAGAAAGCGCAGGACCAACGGCTGCCATCAGGCCGACGACAACGATGCCAAGTAAAAGAGCCGCAAGGCCTTCAAGTGCATCGGCCTCAGCGGATGCGAGCTTCGGTCGAAATAAGTGCCGCAAAAGAAACGCTACACCGACCGAACCAAAGACGGCGCCGACGAGGCGGGCGGCTCCGAGTAGAACTTCCTGATAGGTGTCGAACGCCGGAGACAGCCAGAGGATCGGAAGTGCGGTCAGCGGAAAAAGCAATGTGCCGAGAAGAAGAAGCCGCATTGCTCCGGAGGGATCTCGGTGCATCAGCAGGGTGAAGTTTGGTCCCCCGGTAATTGGCGGTGCGGCCAACACCAGAACCAGCGCCAGCGCCCATGGTGCTGCAGCCACACCCATGATTGCCAAGATCGCAAATGCAACCAAAGGAGCTAGAAGCTGGAACAGTAGCGTCAGACCAAGGCTTTCGCGCAAATCCTTCAGCGAACCGATGGAGGCTTGGGGCCCGATCCGAAGCGCAGCAAGGAACAACAGCGCCACAATCATTTCGGGCAGCCAGGGACGAAGTGCTGCGGCGACGCCCGGAAGCGTCATGCCGGCAATCAACCCAAGCACAAGACACCATCGACCGTGCCGACCCAGTGTCCCCAGTAACCTCAGCATACCCCGGCTAGCCGCCGGGGCCTTTTCGGATGTTCTCGGGTAGCCATGTCGCGATCTCGGGGAACGCGATCAGGACAAAAACCATCAAGACCATGATCAGGAACATCGGGAAAGCCGCGCGGGCAATGAAGCCCATTTCGTGATTGGTCATGCCTTGCAGAACGAAAAGGTTGAAGCCAATCGGCGGCGTGATCTGCGCCATCTCTACAACGACCACGATGAAGATGCCGAACCAGATCAGATCGATGCCTGCTTCGCGCACCATGGGTTCGACAACTGCCATCGTCAGCACCACGGACGAGATGCCGTCAAGGAACATGCCGAGGATGATGTAAAACACCAAGAGAACCATCAGAAGTTCAAACCGGCTGAGTTCCATGGTGGCGATCAGGTCAGCCAAGCCACGCGGTAGACCGGTAAAGCCCATGCTGAGCGACAGGAACGCAGCGCCTGCGAGGATCAGGGCAATCATCGCGCTTGTCCGGGTCGCGCCCATAAGACTTTCTGTGAAGCTTTTCCACGACAGCGAGCCCTGGCTTGCCGCCAGCACGAGGCCGCCGATGACGCCAAATGCGGCCGCTTCTGTCGCGGTCGCATAGCCAAGGTACATCGAGCCGATGACAACAAGGATCAGGCAGATCACCGGAATGAGGAAACGGGAATTGGAGACACGCTGACCAAAGGACATGGGCGGTTCCGCATCTGGGTTCCATTGCCGTGACATGCGGCTCATGATCGCGACGTAGGCCATGAACATTGCTGCAAGAACCAGGCCCGGAAGAATGCCCGCGAAGAAGAGTTTCGAGATCGATTCATTGATCGTCACACCATAGACGATGAGCGTTAGCGAGGGCGGGATCATCAGACCCAATGTGGCCGCCCCTGCGAGCGTTCCGATCACCATGTTTTCCGGATACCGGCGTTTGCGAAGCTCGGGGATGGACATCTTGCCAACAGTGGTCAGCGTCGCGGCACTGGACCCTGACACAGCGGCAAAAACCGTGCAGCCGACAATATTGGTGTGAACCAGACCACCTGGGAGACCCGACATCCACGGCGCCAGTCCGCGGAACATGTCTTCGGATAATCGCGTTCGATAGAGAATTTCACCCATCCAGATGAACAAAGGGAGTGCTGTCAGAGTCCAACTGGATGAGGCGGACCATATTGTCGTGAGCATTACATCGCCGACGGGGCGTGTGGTGAACAGTTCCATGCCGACCCAGGCGACGCCAATCAGCGCAAGGCCAACCCAAACACCGGTTCCCAGAAGAAGGAACAGAACGAACAGAAACAGGATGATGATATTGAGGTCTTCCATTGTCTTTACCCCGCGTGGCCTTCATCAAGGCCGCCCTGTTCAATTCGGTGATCGCCTTTGAAGATCAGGCTGAGAAGATTGTCGGTTAACGCGATAGCCAGAATGATGGCTCCGAACAGCATCACGGATTGTGGGATCCACAGGGCTGTTTTGTCCTGACCCTGGCTGATGTCGTTGAACTTCCACGAGAAGTAGACGAAGCGATAGCCGAAGTAGACGAAGTACCATGCGACGGCTGTGCCGATGGCGAAGCACCAGATGTTCAGGAGCCGTCGAAGTCCGGGCCCGACTGCATTCAGAACGATTGAGACGCGAATGTGAGCGCCTTTGTTCAGCGCGTTGGCGAAGGCCAGAAAACTGGCGGCCGCCATTGCGTATCCGGCGTAGTCCGGGGCGCCCGGAAATACTTCGCCGGTCCAACGGGCCAGCATCTGGACCACGATCAGCGTCAGAATTGCGATCAGGCACAGTGCGGCGGCAACGCCGGACACCGTGTACAAGAAATCAAGAAATTTTCGAATTGCGTGCATTTCGCCCACCGTCTTTCGGGGGCTTTGCCCCGCTCGCTTTCGCTCGCCCCCCAGAGTATTTTTGCCAGAAAGAAAGACAATTTTACTAAAATTTTAGGGGCTTAGATGGGGCGGCACGTGCGCCGCCCCGAGAAGTTTTGCTTATTGCATCGACTTGAATGCGTCGACGATAGCAGCGCCATCTGCGCCTGCGGCTTCCAGCCACTCAGACGTCATGGTTTCGCCGATACCCTGCAGTTCACCTTTCATGGTGTCGCTGGCTGGGGCGACGGTCATGCCACCGTCACGCAGACCCTGAAGCGTGAAGCCTGTGTACTCTTTCGAGCGCCAAGTGCCGGCGTATTCCGCAATTTCAGCGCAGCCACGCATCACGTTCTTGTTGGCATCGCTCAGGCCATTCCAGGCGTCAGAGTTCACCATCACGTAGTTGCGCGGCAGCCAGTGCATCCACTTCATAGAAGTAGTTCAGGGATTCCCAAACCTTCCGGTCATAGCCAGTAGCACCAGACGACACCATCGAGTCGGCCACGCCCGTTGCGAATGCCTGGCTGATTTCAGCGGCTTCGATCGTTACCGGCAGCATGCCTGTCAGTTCAGCCAAACGGCTGGTGGCGTTGTTGTAGCTGCGGAACTTGATGCCTTTCATGTCAGCGACCGAGTTGACCTCGTCGCGGAAGTACAGGCCCTGCGGCGGCCAAGGCACCGCATAAAGAAGCGTCAGATTCTGATCAGCCAGAACCTTTTCGATCGTCGGCTTTGCCGCTTTCCAAAGCTTGTCGGCATCATCGAACGATGTGGCGAGGAACGGCACCGAGTCAAAGCCGAAGAGCGCGTTTTCGTTCTGGTGACCGGAGAGCAGACGCTCGCCAATGTTCACCTGACCGGTTTGCACTGCGCGCTTGATGTCAGCGCCTTTGAAGAGGGATCCGGAGGGGTGCGTGACGATTTCAATGTCGCCACCCGTGCCGGTTGTAACGCATTTTCCGAATTCAGCTCCGGTCACCGAGTGAAAGTTCGAACCGGAATAGGCCATGGGCATATCCCAAGTTTCGGCAAGTGCCGGAGCCGCCATTGTTGAGACGACAGCGACGCTGGCCGCCAGACTTGTCAACTTTTTCATTCAATTTTCTCCCTGTTGGACAATGATTGGTTTTTTGACTGCCCTAACGCATGAAGCGTGCGGGCGAATAGGCGCTTAGGTCAAGGTTTGGATTAGCGCCGGTGATGATTTGGCTGAGCATTCGCCCGGTTTTTGGACCCGCAGTGAGGCCGATGTGATGGTGTCCGAAGGCTGTGTAGGCGCCTTTCGCATTGGGAATTGCACCGATCACGGGAATCGAATCGGCGGTAGCTGGTCGGTGTCCCATCCATTCGGTTTTACGCGCCCATGTCAGGCCCGGCATTGCTGCAAGTGCGTGACGGAGCAGCAAATCGAAAGGCTCGCGCGATGGCGGGGCATCCAATCCACCCAGCTCGACCACGCCCGCCAGACGCAACCGACCGTCCATGGGAGTCGCGACAAACTTGCCTGAGGCTATCATGACGGGGGTTTTCGGCATGAATGATGGATCCCACAATTCGACGTGGTAACCGCGCTCGGATTCCAGTGGAACATTGACACCCAATTTGCGCGCAAGCGGACCGGACCAGACGCCAGTGGCGATCACCGCATCGTCGCAAGTGATGGTTTCACCGCTGGCCCGAACACCAGTGACATTTCCATTTTCTATGACGATGTCTTCAGCTTCCGCCTTGATAATGCCACCGCCCTGACGTTCGACATGGGCGGCAAGGTCTTTGACATATTGTCCGGGGTCGGTGATGCAGCCGTGGTCCGGCATGCACACCGCAAATCCGATGTCTGGTGAAAACACCGGGTCATAGTCCTTGAAGGCATCGTCTTCGAGTTCCTGCCACTTCAGGCCGTGGGCTGCACGGATGTTCCAGCCAAATGAGTCAGCCTCGAAGGCGCTGCGATCGCGATATAAATACAGATAATCCGATGGCGCGATCCACTTTTCTGCACCAGTACCATTCGCAATTTCCTGGTGTTCGGAAAGGCTATCCAGCGTCACGCCAGCGATGGACTCGGCGATCCGCTTGGTGTCGGACGCGTTTGCATTTTTCAAGTACCGAATAAGCCACGGCAGAAGCTTTGGAAGGTAACTCCATCTCAGGAACAACGGTTGGT
>JAPPOI010000033.1:0-2221 GCA_028818055.1 Boseongicola sp. | reverse complement strand
GGTTGGTCGCGGCTAAATAGCATGCCTGGCGCTTTTCGGATTAGACCGGGGCCCGTAACTGGCACGATCGCGCAGGATGCCAGCACACCGCCATTTCCGAAACTTGTGCCCTCGGCCGGGCCCGCTTTGTCGATGAGGATAACGTCGCAGCCCGACCGTTGCAGCCATATTGCCGTTGACACACCAACAATGCCAGCCCCAATGATAGCAACAGTTTTAGCCATGCAGCGCTTACCCCTTTTCGCGAGTCGCACCCTAACGCTGAATCACAGATTGACACACATTGATAAAACGTCAACAATTTATTAACGTTTTGTCTTCCAGAGGTGTGCGCATGGCGAAGAACAAGCTTGGTCCCGTTGTCTCGTCCGCTCATTTGGCCGAGAGCAGCTTCCCTGAAGTGTCGGAATTCGAATTCGGCCTGATTGTTGCTGGCAACGGGTTTTACCGGTGGATGACACGTGCCATGGCCGCTGCCGGATTTCCGGAACTGTCGGCATTTGACGTTCTGGTTCTGCACACGGTTCGTCATCGCGACCGCGAGAAAACACTGGCTGACATCTGTTTGGTTTTGAATGTCGAGGACACTCACACCGTTAACTATGCCGTCAAGAAACTGAAGTCAGCTGGACTTGTCAGCGATGGCCGACGGGGCAAGGAGAAATCGGTCAAGGCAACCGAATTGGGCCGCGAGGCGTGTTCGAAGTATGCAGAAGTTCGCGAACAACTTTTATTGGATGCTGCGCACACTGCCGGCCTTCCGGCCGACAAAGCCAGCGAGCTTGCCGGGATTTTGAGATTGATGTCTGGCCTTTACGATCAGGCTGCGCGCGCCGCGACAGTCGTTTAGCAGTTAGGCTTCTTTCAACAGCGCCATTACGGATGCCTTGAGTATCTTCAGGCGACCCTCCAACACCGACCGATTGGCTATTCCATATTTGGCGTTTTTGCTTGTTGAGTAAATGAACTCGGCCGTTTCCGCATGGCTGGGATCCTTGCCGAAGTGCGCGTTCAGGGCATCAGTGAACATTCCAGTCCAAATCCGAGAGGCTTCCGCCATCTCTTCACCGGCAATTCGGTGCAGTCCGTCAATGATCTCGGCCACATCCGGGCTTTGCTGCACGTCGTCGAACCATTTCAGCGGACCCTTTTCGAAGTAGACGTCCAGTTTTTCCTCGAAAGTACTTAGGTCTTTCCACGCCTGCGCGACTTCAGCGGTATTCTGTTCGATCCAGACGCGTACGCAGCCGCGCAGAATCTCTTCTTTATTTGTATAGGCATTGTAAAGCGTTTGACGCGCGACTCCGGCGGCTTCGGCGATGTCGTTCATCGTCGTCTTTCCGTAGCCATAGCGGGCAAACACTTGAGTTGCCGCCTGAATTATTTGTGCATCGCGATTGGACATTGAGTTTCTTTTTGCTGTCTTGCCAAGCGAAGTCAAATTAGACATAATGACGAAAATTGTCCATTCATACATTTGGAGCCAGTGATGCAGCTGAAAGTCAACGGACAAACACGAGAGGTAGACGTCGAAGACGACATGCCATTGTTGTGGGTCCTTCGCGACGAACTTGGAGTAACGGGGGTGAAATTTGGGTGCGGGATCGCGCAATGCGGCGCCTGCACAGTACATATTGATGGACTGGCCGTCAGAAGTTGCCAGGTCGCCGCCGGTTCCTTGGACGATGGGGCCGAGATCACAACGATCGAAGGGCTCGGCACGCCAGACTCACTCCATGCAGTTCAAGAGGCGTGGATCGAACATCAGGTTGCCCAATGTGGGTACTGTCAGTCCGGTCAGATCATGCAGGCTGCCTCATTGTTGGACTTCAATGAAAACCCGTCTGACGCCGACATCGACGCAGTCATGAGCGGTAATCTTTGCCGCTGCGGCACCTATCCCCGCATCCGCGCCGCCGTGAAAACAGCGGCCGCCAAGCTGCAGGAGACCTGATCCATGGGACGCATTCGTACAATCGCCCGACGCACATTTTTGGTCGGTTCGGTCGCTGTCGTTGGCGGTGTCGCCTTTGGCACCTATTTGGTTCGCCGCCCACATGACAACCCACTGGCTGCGGATCTTCCCGACGGCCACGCAACGTTCAACCCTTGGGTCATCGTCGACAGCGAAACGGTCACATTGATCCCGCCTCACATCGAGATGGGCCAAGGTGGTTTGTCGACACAGGCCGCGTTGATTGCCGAAGACATGGAGATTGAG
>JAPPOI010000032.1 GCA_028818055.1 Boseongicola sp. | reverse complement strand
GGTCCGGTCCGCTCTAGGCTCAAGAAGGGTTACTTCAATTCGGGCTTCGGTTGCGCCCTGGTTGGAATGTCTCCTTCTGATGCCTGACAGGCGCGCCGGGATAACTTTGGTATCATTCAAAACAAGCCTGTCACCCGAGCGGAGAAAGTCAGGAAGCTCAATCGATCTGCTGTCAGTGATTTCGTTGGGCGTTGCGACAAGCAAACGCGACGACGACCGCGGTTTTGCGGGTCGCGTTGCAATCAGATGCTCCGGCAAGTCGAAGTCAAAGTCGCTGAGGCGCACAGATGAAGTCCTATTCCGTGGGTGGTGGGCGCCGGAAAAGATCACGAAAAATGCCGGGCGTGAAGATCGAAAGTGGGTTCACACCAACATTCGGTGACGAAGCCGGCCCGGTCATCCGGTAATTGAACCCAAACAGACCTTCGCCTCGTCGTGAAACAACACTTCCGATCGCGTTCACAAAATAGATTGGCGAGATCACTCCGGCTATATCGAGCTGTTTTGACGAAATGTCGTAAACTCCATTGGCAGAAACACCCAGCGACGCCCCGACCGCGGCCGCGTTGCGCAATGTCAGTCTTTCTGGTGTCAGCCGAAACGAACCATCGATCTTGTCGAACAAAATCCCCGGCCCGGCCAACTGGTCGATCAATCCAACGACACTGATGGCATCCAAAAGGTCAGCCATCGCAGGCGCTTTTCGCAACCTCATATTTTCGATTGTGAACTGACCGTCATAAGTGCCATTTTCCGCCCCTGCCACCGGTCTTAGGACTATGTCAAACGTGCCATCGCGAGCGTTCGGAGTAAGACCAGCGTCCGCTAAGACGCCCGCCGCGCTGTCGGACGTCAATCGAACTGCTGTCCGTCCATTCGACGGTGCCAAAATTCCATTCATGGTCGTGCGACCATTCAGGCGCCCGGTGAATGTTCCAGACAAGCCCTGGGTGGAAATAGGATCGATGCGGCCATTCAAGGGCGCGAATTGCAATCCTTCTGAGACGACCAGTGAGTCCAGATTGAAATTGATCGGTGACTGATCCCGTGCTCCTCCACTTTGGCTGCCATTGGTGCCGTCTGGCAGCTGACGAAGATCAACGCGTCCGCCTGTAACTGAAATTGCGGGTGAGCCAACGTCGCCACGCGGTGTGATTTCAGCCTGAAC
The DNA here is from genome assembly GCA_028818055.1 of Boseongicola sp. Lineage (GTDB taxonomy): Bacteria > Pseudomonadota > Alphaproteobacteria > Rhodobacterales > Rhodobacteraceae > JAPPOI01. The sequence continues at coordinate 2,681 of JAPPOI010000032.1, read as the reverse complement.
ATCAAGCCAATCATCCAAAACCACTCGGTCAAACGTCACCGGACCAAGTGTGCCCTGCTCGTCGATCCGCATGCGTCCGACCAGATCAAGCCCGTTGGCACTGAGCGCCAAGGTCTTGATGTCAGGCGAAGCCCCAAGGTCGGCAACCACCCGCAGAGTTCCGGGTTGTGAACGCGCTTTCGACCATCCAAGACCACCGATGTCCAATCCGACGCCAGCAAGGTCCGAGCTCAGCTCAAGTTCCGGCGGACCATCTGGAGGAATGCGCATCGAAAAGTTCGCAAGCCCACGACCACCGACCATATCGGCCGGCAGTGGGATATCGAAAACCGATAGCGCCTCGTTGGAGAGTGCAACGGTTCCGCTTACCACGCTGCCCGAACCCTCGATATTCAATGGCTGGCTCCAAGTCGCTGAAACCGGGACACCATCCAGGTTCATGGGGCCAGAAATGCGTACTTCATTGGGATTGGCCGCCAGTTTCAACGAACCTGAGGTCAAAACCCGGCCGTCAACTATTGTGGCCGAGCGCGAGTTTCGAATGTCAGCCTTGACGTCATAGACGACATCAGAATTTAAAACCCGTTTCTTAAGCGGCAGCGCAATCTCGGCAAATACATCGACATCACCAGAAGCGATGTCGAGACCGCGATTTGCCCGGCGCAGCAACTCAATTGGTCGGTTATTCAGGACCGACAATGCAGCCGTCAGGCTGCCCTTCGCTCTCAGGTCAATTTTCCCAATCGACGGCTTTCTGCGAATGTCGCTCACGGCAAACACAGTTCCGGCACCATCAAGGGTTCCGCCATCTTTGGCCTCAACAGTCCCTCTGTGAACAAATAACGAGAACTCTTGCTTTTCGAGTACACCGCGTCCAGCTCCGTTCAGCGCAAACGGCATGTGATCCATGAAGCGCACGTTGGCATCTTCAAAATCGAATATCGCGGCGAATTCTGGCTTTTCGTCGGGCCGTTTCCTGACACTCGCTGACGTGTTGAAAATGCGCCCTGCCTTAACGTTCTCAACTAACCATCGCCGTGTTTCCACCGACTCGTTAAGCGGCCAATAGGCAATGACGGTTTCAGGTGCGATCTCGGGCGTCGCAGCATCCAACGCAACGTGCCACCCATCCGGCTTAGCTTCGATTTTCGCGTTTGCCGTCACATTACCAAGCGGCTGCGGCACGGCAACTTGGCCAAAATGTATGACGAACGGTTCGAGCGTCAGTTTCATGTCCGCTCTCAAGTCCGTTAGCTCGACAGGGTTTTCAAATACACCTTCGGCATCCAATCGGGTGCTTTCGACGTTGAACTGTCCGAGAAAGGCGTTCGGCCATCCGTTTTCAAGTTCGCTTAGGTAAGCGTAACCGGTCGCGGAAAGCGTAAACCGCTCAGATTGAAGAGCGAGTTCTGAAAATTCCATGCGTTGCCGCTCTGGATTGAACGAGAAATAGGCCCGCGCAGACTCAAAGCTCTGAGGGTCCAGACTTTCATCCGGAGCCAACGATCCGGCTGCGATATCAAGTGTTCCGGCCAGCGAAACGAGCGAAGCGTCATCGTTATATTCGGCCCGTACTGCGCCCGAGATCGGCGCATCCAAGACACCGAGCCAAGACAGCACCGGTGACTGCAAAGCAATATCCCCTGCGGGCATGTCTGCAACTTGAGCCCCAAGAATGGTGCGGCCGGTGGCTTCGTTGAAATCGACGGACAACTGGACCTCGGCAAGTTCATCGGTGCCATTGAAAACATCCGATGTTGCGGAAACGGTGAATCCTTCTGCGTTTCTACGCAGAACACTGCGCGCGTTTGTGGCTTGCCAAATCCTGCCAGTCCGGGCGTCTTCTACCGATAGCACGAGGTTCTCGGCCGTTATGCTTTGAAGCTGTCGGAATGCGTCAGCCGCCAGAAATTCCGAAACCTGATCCGCCACACTCGAGACGTTGTCGCTGGCGTTTTGAAGTTGCTCTGGATCGTCGGCTCCCTGTCCGCTTGTCTGGATCGACAGCCCGCCATCCGATGCCCGCCGTAGCGTGATTTCTGCACCGTCCAAAGTTATGCTTTCCGGCTCAAGCTGGCCTTGAAGCACCGCGCCCAAACTGAGTTTCGCACGGACAGAATTCAGTGCGGCCAAAACCGGGCCGGACGTTTCTTTCAAAAGCACGTTTTCCAGAATGACTTCGGGTGTTCCGTTAGCGCCAAGCGAAACCCGCACGTGATTCAATGAAACGCCCGCCTGCCCCATTCTGTCGTTAACCGCCCGCTCAATCTCGGCGCGTGCCATCTCTGGCAAAGGAATTGACCGGTCGCTAAACGCCAGTGCGGCAAAAAACAAAACCACTGAGGCCAGCAATAATGTAGGGACAAGACCCGCACCCATCCGGTGGTGTCTTGGCTTCTTCGTCTTTTTTTCAAGCGGTGGATTTTCAGGTGAACTTTCCACCTGCTCCACCGGTTCCTTTTCGGTATCAGCCATGCGATTGGATACCTTTAGCCTCATTGAGGGTTTATTCTGTGACTTTGCGCCCTAAAACCCTTTTTGTTGTTGTTACATATCGAACCGAGGACCTCAAATGACGCTTGTTGGAAAAACCGCTCCCGATTTCACTCTTCCTCGCGACGGAGGAGGCTCTTTGACCTTGTCGGAGCAGAAACCCAAAGCTGTTGTTCTTTACTTTTACC
>JAPPOI010000018.1 GCA_028818055.1 Boseongicola sp. | reverse complement strand
TCTTGGTACTCAATCCTGTGAGGCACCTGGCGTTCTTCCAGGAATTTCGGAAGAACAGTCGCGGGAAATCCAGGCTGACCCTGATCTAAGTTACATGCCAAGATTTCGATAGGAAGAAGCCCACGCCATTTCAGTTCATAAAGCGCCGCCAAAAGTGTGTAGCTGTCCTTCCCACCAGACAGACACACAAGCCACCGCGCTCCGTTTTCAATCATCCCGTAGTGATCGATCGCTTCGCGAACGTTTCGAATGATACGCTTTCGAAGCTTCTTGAACTCGGTGGTCGAAGGTGCGCCCTCGAAGAGGGGATGGATTTCAGAGCCGTTGTCTAGCATTCTTTGGCCATACTTGCTTTGCGCCACACCGACAAGATTGTGGTGGTTTTCAGATCTTTGATTTCAATTGGTGTGAATTGCGCCCATGAAAAAATTTAATCATCCGGTTTCACGTCAGGATCCTTATCCAAAAGACTGGACGCGTCTTGATAATTTTGAGTTTCGATCTGCCCTAAGTCTGATCCGCCCTCTGAACACCGTGCAAAATCGGGTTGGCGAAGACGGCGATTATATTCTCCAACACGATCTTCTGGCTCGGTTTGACATTGATGGCGTAACAACGCTGATCCGGGTCCCTCGGGGTATGATCACTGACCTGACCAGCGTTCCTCGCCTTGGGCGCGTGTTTGTTAGCCGGGTTGGACCGTGGCTCGAAGCGGCGATCCTTCACGACTATCTTTATATCGCGTGGCAAGACGTGAATGGGCTTGGGCCGTGGGAGCGTGACCGTTTGTTCGCCGACAAGTTGTTTTTGATTGCCATGGAGGCATCAAACGTCTCGTGGTTGCGACGTTGGACCATTTATCTTGCCGTTCGTTGGTTCGGGCAATCTGCTTACGTGCTGAGGAATGAAGAACGATACGTGAGCCTTGATGACAAAGCGCTGAAAGGTGGGTTGCCGTTCGAATTGCCTGAAACCCGTGATCGATCTGATCGGAGCTCGCGCGCGTAGAATCCCTAAAAGAGGGATTGCTATGCGAAAATTCATTATCGGTGCAGGATTACTTTTGTTGGCTGCCTGTACGGGCAAACCTGGGCCAACAGACGAATTGCTCAGCGAACGAAAACTGGACCTTGAATCATTTTTCGATGGCGAGATCGTAGCGCGCGGTCAGTTTCAGGACGTATTCGGCACGGTTCGGCGCCGGTTTGACGTCGCGGTGAACGGCACCTGGGATGGCCAGACCTTAACGCTTGTTGAAGATTTCGTTTACGAGGACGGCGCGACAGAACAGAGGGTTTGGACGCTTTCGAAAACCGGGCCGGACAGTTGGGTCGGCACCGCACCCGGTGTTGAAGGCAAAGCAAGGGGCATCGAAAGGGGCGACACGTTCAACTGGCGCTATACCATCGATCTTCCCGTTCCGACCGCTGATGGCGGCAATGAAACCATTAAGGTTAGCTTTGACGATTGGATGTGGCTTCTGTCCGAAGACCGGTTGCTCAATCGTGCGTATGTCCGCCGTTATGGTGTTGATATCGGAGACGTGATCATAATCTTCGAAAAGCAGTAGGGATCAGCTTAACAACTTCCTGACCTTTAACCGTGTAATTCTGTTTTCCTGCCGGTCCAGCACTTCAAAACGGAACCCGTGGAATGAGAAAACTTGCCCTTCGTTGGGTATCGTCTGCGCTTCATGGATCACAAGCCCGGCGATGGTGTTGGCCTCATCGTCTGGCAAGTTCCACTCGGTTGCGCGGTTCAAATCCCGAATAGTCATGGCCCCTTCGACAATGACATCGCCAGCATCGGTGCGCGCAATCTGAACATCTTCATCGATGTCAAATTCGTCGGTGATTTCGCCAACAATCTCTTCAAGAATGTCTTCGAGCGTGATCAAGCCTTGCAGCGCACCATATTCGTCCACCACGAGCGCAAAGTGAGTAGATCGCCTGAGAAACTGGCGCATCTGCTCATCCAGAGCCGTCGTTTCCGGCACGAAGTAGGGCTTCATGGCGACTTCCATCATGTTGAACCCTTCAAACGGGTCTTCCTGATCAGACGCGTTTGCCCGACGCGTGTACATCGCCCGCAGCAAGTCTTTCGCGTGCATGACGCCAACGATGTTTTCTGGTTCGCCACTGAATATGGGAAGGCGCGTATGTGGAGATGTGAGACACTTCTCAAGAACTTCCTGCGGCGGAAGATCTGCATCGATCATTTCGATGTTGCTTCGATGAAGCATGATTTCTTCAACCGTCCGATCCGCAAGATCCAACGCCCCCAAGATCCGGTCGCGATCTTCCTTCTCGACTACGCCCTCTGAATGCCCAAGCTGAAGTGCCCCTGCGATTTCTTCGCGAACCGACAGGATCCGACTGTCCGGATCGATACTGACGCCAAAAACGCGCAGTACGCCGCGAACCAACAATCGAACGAAGTTCACTATTGGTGAAAATAGGGTCACGACCAGCTGAATGGGCGCAGCAACCAACGAGGACGCGCGTTCGGCATTCGTGATGGCATATGTCTTGGGCAGGACTTCAGCAAAGATCAGAACAAGCGCAGTCATGACCAACGTCGCAAGGGCGACGCCGCTTTCGCCAAACGCGCGTGTGAATAACGCTGTAGCCAGCGAAGCCGCAAGAATATTGACCATGTTGTTGCCAAGCAGCACGGCACCAATCAATCGCTCGCTATCTTCCGTTATTTTGAGCGCGCGGGCCGCCCCATGCGACCCCTTCTCGGCTTGATTTTTAAGCTTTCCACGCGACGCCGCCGTCAGAGCGGTTTCGGAGCCTGAAAAGAAAGCGGACAATACGAGAAGCCCAAGGATCGCCCCAGCGGTGATCCAGAAGGCAGTGTCAATGAAATGTGAGGAGGGTTCCATAAGCCGTGTCAAACAAGGGTTTTGTCTGTTATGGGGCTGCAGTCGGGCCGGATCAAGGGATAGACAACGATGCGCATGGCAGATTTCGGACATTTCACCGGACCTGTTGCGCTTTTTGGCGGTCCTTATTCAAATTTTCAGGCACTTGAGGCTTTTGCCGCTGCAATCGGGGATATGCCGGCAGTCTGTACCGGTGATCTTGTGGCATATTGTGCCCAGCCCCGAGAAACCGTTGATCTTTTCCAGCAAAAAGGTTGGCCAACAATCGCTGGGAACTGCGAACGGCAGTTGGCTGAAGATCAGGACGATTGCGGCTGTGGCTTCGAAACGGGAAGTACGTGCGACATCCTTTCAAGCGGGTGGTGGCCCTATCTTCGGTCCAAGTCGGATTCCGGGCTGAGAAATTGGTGTGCGCAGCTACCGGATTTTGGCGTGTTTGTTGCTGATGGAAGAAGGTACGGAGTCATTCATGGTGGTGTGGACGAGATCAATAGGTTTCTCTGGCCATCCGACTCCGATGACGCGCTGACCAGGGAACTCGCGCGATTTGAAGAACACGCAGGCCCCGTTGATGGCTTGGTTGCCGGACATTCGGGAATTGCGTTCCAGCGGCGTGTCGGTCGGCATCATTGGATCAATGCCGGTGCCATTGGTTTGCCGCCCCACGATGGTCGACTTGAGACGCGCTACGCCATTCTTGAAGACGGAGAGGTGACAATTCACCGATTGTCATACGATTTCGCTATGGCAGGGGAAAAGATGAAAGCTGCGGGTTTGACACAAGGCTATGACCGCGCCGTTGTGTCCGGCCATTGGCCGAGCGAGGACATCTTGCCATCTGGACTGCGGCGATAGTTTTCGAGTCAGAATTACCTCACGGTCCAACACCCGTCACATCCAGTGCGGCGATCAGTTCGACAACTCAATCGCTCAGAGGATGGTGATCCAGCACCAGTTCTTTCAACCGTTC
>JAPPOI010000143.1 GCA_028818055.1 Boseongicola sp. | reverse complement strand
CTGCCAATAACGAGGAAAAAATTCTATATCTGGCCTGTGCAGCACAAGGCCAGTGACCAATGAAGCATTTTCCAATCTTTCTGAACGTCGAGGGACGCCGGATCGTCGTCTCGGGCGGAGGCGACGCGGCTGTCGCCAAACTAAAGTTGCTTTTGAAAACAGACGCGAAGATCACCGTCTTTTCAGAAAATGCAAATCGGGACGTCAGAAATTTTGCCGCTGAGGGCAAGATTACGCTCGTTGAGCGTCCACTTGCCCACGGCGACGCAGTCTGCGCTGCCCTGTTCTACGCGGCGAATGACGAAGACGCTGAAGATCGAAGAGTGGCGGACATCGCGCGTGCTGAAGGTGCTTTGGTGAACTGGGTGGATAACCTGGAAAACAGCCAATTCATTACGCCTGCGATTGTCGATCGTGACCCAGTGACTGTTGCTATCGGCACCGAAGGCGCAGCACCGGTACTTGCCCGATCCATCAAAGCCGATCTTGAGGCCCGCCTGCCCCGTTCGCTTGGCGTCTTGGCGCGCGCAGGAAAATCATTCCGCAAGTTTGCCGAGAAGCTGCCAATGGGTTTGCCGCGGCGTAATTTCTGGTCCGACTACTATTTCAACGCTGGACCCAAGACATTTGAAGATGCTGGGGAAGATGCACTTGCCAGCACTTTGGACGATCTGCTTACCCAGCACCTGCAAGGCCAACAAACTGCAGGCCATGTCTCGTTTGTTGGTGCAGGACCTGGCGATCCGGAATTGCTCACGCTGAAGGCGCGCAACGCACTGCACGAAGCAGATGTCGTCATTCACGACCGGCTGGTAACGCCTGAGATTCTGGAACTGGCGCGCCGCGAAGCATTGGTCATCGATGTTGGCAAAGAAGGCTTTGGGCCATCGACCAGCCAAGACTACATTAACGAGCTGCTGGTCGAACACGCGGATGGCGGTGCCCATGTTGTTCGTTTGAAATCTGGAGACGCCACTGTCTTTGGTCGCCTTGACGAAGAAATTGATGCCGTCACAGACGCAAACATCACATTCAACATTGTTCCCGGCATTACATCTGCCTCGGCCGCGGTGGCGACCATTGGTCAAAGCCTGACAAAGCGGAAGCGTAATGCGTCTGTGCGCCTGATCACTGGTCACGACATGAAGGGTTATGCCGAACAAGACTGGCGTAGCCTAGCGGCGCCGGGTCAAGTCGCTGCCATCTACATGGGCAAAAAGGCGGCGCGGTACGTTCAGGGCCGTCTTCTGATGCACGGCGCCTCCGCGGACACGCCGGTCACGATAGTTGAGAACGTTTCGCGCCCCGATCAGCGTATTGTTCAATCGACGCTAGCGACACTAGCGCACGACATCGACGCCGCTGCTTTGTCTGGCCCTGCCCTGATGCTTTACGGATTGGCGCCGCGCGCCGCCGTTGATCTTTTCAACTCACTTTCGCTTCCAGAGGAGGTCGCGCTATGAGCCCCCGTCCCTTCACTCCGAAAGTCGTAACCGCAAACGATCTGTTGGAAGGCGATGCCATCTGGTTGACTGAAAACGACGAGTGGACGCGCCAGATGAGCGAAGCAGAGTTGATCGAGGACGAAGCCATCGCCCAAGATCGTTTGCTTTTTGCGATGTCTCAGGCGGATCGCGCTGTGGGAGCGTATTTGGTGGATGCCACCCCTTCCGAGGCCGGTCCTGTGCCCACACATTTTCGCGAAACGTTCCGTTCTCGCGGCCCGTCAAACTATTCCCACGGCAAACAGGCCGGAGCATAAAAATGTATAAATACAACGACTTCGACGCAGCATTCATCCAAGAACGCGTGGATCAATTCCGGGCTCAGGTCGGCCGCCGCATTGACGGCAGCTTGACGGAGGACGAATTCAAGCCGCTTCGGCTGATGAACGGTCTTTACCTTCAGCTGCACGCCTACATGCTGCGTGTTGCGATCCCGTACGGCACATTGAATTCAGCGCAAATGCGGCAACTCGCACACATCGCCGAAAAGTGGGACAAAGGCTACGGTCACTTCACGACCCGCCAAAATATCCAGTACAACTGGCCGCGTCTGGAAGATGTGCCGGACATGCTGCAGGCTCTGGCCGATGTTGGAATGCACGCCATTCAAACCAGCGGCAACACCATCCGCAACGTGACTGCCGACCATTTCGCTGGCGCGGCAGCGGACGAGATTGAAGATCCGCGGCCCGTCGCGGAATTGCTGCGCCAATGGTCGACAGACCACCCGGAATTCCAGTTTCTGCCGCGTAAGTTCAAAATTGCTGTGACAGGAAGCCCCAACGATCGCGCGGTGACCAAAGCGCACGACATCGGTCTGCGAATGGTGCGAAACGATGCCGGTGAGCCCGGTTTCGAAGTCATCGTGGGTGGCGGTTTGGGTCGTACACCTATGGTCGGAAAAGTCATTCGCGACTTCCTGCCACGCGAGGATTTGCTGCCCTATGTCGAAGCCATTGTCAGCGTCTATAATTTGCTTGGCCGACGTGACAACAAATACAAAGCGCGTATTAAAATCACGGTTGCCGAGAATGGATTGGACACTTACCGCGACTTGGTAGAGTCACGTTTCCAACAATTGCGGTCGGAATTCAGTGGGTTCGACCAGGAGCTTCTTGCACAAATCGAACAATTCTTCGCACCACCGGGTTTCAGTCGAAAATCGACCGGCGGGTATGAAGCAGCACGGTCTGCGAACCCCGCTTTCCGTGCCTGGACTGACACAAACCTGTCGGCACATCGCGCCGATGGCTACGCGATCGTCAGTATTTCTCTGAAGGCGCATGGGTCTACACCCGGAGATGCGACCGCGGAGCAAATGCGGGTTCTCGCCAATCTTGCCGAGACATATGGCCACGACGAGCTTCGCATCAGTCACGAGCAAAACGTCATTATCCCGCATGTTCACAAATCTGACTTGCCGGCCATCTACTCGGTTCTGCGCGAGCACGGATTGGCGACGGCGAACATTGGCTTGATCAGCGATATTATCGCGTGCCCGGGTATGGATTACTGTGCGCTTGCTACTGCAAGATCGATCCCAATTGCCCAGGAAATCGCAGAACGCTTCGATGAGCTGAAGCTTGAGCACGATGTTGGACCGCTCAAGATCAAGATCTCGGGCTGTATCAATGCGTGTGGGCATCACCATGTCGGCCACATCGGCATCCTCGGGCTCGATCGCGATGGTGTCGAAAACTACCAGATCACGTTGGGCCGCGACGGCACCGAAACAGCTACGATCGGCGAACGAGCCGGCCCAGGTTTCAGCGCGGACGAAATCATCCCAGCGGTTGAACGGTTGGTTTAAGCCTATCTCGACCTTCGCGAAGACCCGACAGAGACATTCCTCGAGACGTACCGTCGGCTCGGACTCGCCCCGTTCAAAGCTGCGCTCTATCCAGAAAAAGAGGCCGCAAATGCCGCTTGAAAACTCTCTTGATACACTTGAGGACCGCGTAAGCGGCTTGAACCAACGGTTTCGCCATCATTCTGCACTTGAAGTTTTGGAACACGGGTTGACCGATCCATTGGTCGGCCCAACAGCTATGGTATCGTCGTTTGGAGCTGAATCTGTCGTCCTTTTGCATATGCTCGCGACCATCGACCGTACGGCTCCTGTGCTGTTTTTGGATACCGAGATGCTGTTCCCGGAAACGTTGGATTATCAGCGCGAAGTTGCGACAAAACTTGGTTTGACTAATGTTCAAGTCATTCGCCCCGATCGAGATGCGATCTTCTTGACGGATCCAAACAATCGACTGCATGCGACAAGGCCCGATGCCTGCTGTGCCCTGCGGAAAACCGAGCCATTGGAGCGTGCGCTCGCTCCGTACGCTGCAGGGATTACCGGT
>JAPPOI010000338.1:2406-3870 GCA_028818055.1 Boseongicola sp. | reverse complement strand
TCATGGGGCTGGTGCCAGCGACCGGCGGTGATATTTCTTTTGACGGGATGCATCTCAACCGAATCCCCGCCCACAAAGTTCCTGGCGCAGGTATCGGTTACGTTCCCCAAGGGAGAGGCATTTTCCCGACACTCAGTGTAAAGGAAAATCTCGAACTTGGCTTAACCAAGGCGCCGACCCAAGACGCTCTAGATTACGTCTTCAAACGTTTCCCACGGCTTCAGGAAAGACTTGGTCAGTCCGGGGGCACCCTTTCGGGAGGGGAGCAACAGATGCTTGCCATCGCTCGCTGTCTGATCCTTAAGCCAAAATTGCTGATCCTGGATGAACCCACGGAGGGTATTATGCCGATCCTGGTTCAGGACATTCGCAGGGAAATTGCAGAAGTCAATCAGGCCGGTGTTTCCATATTGTTGGTGGAACAAAATATTAAGACGGCGCTGACGCTCTGTTCGCGCATTTACTTGATGGAGAAGGGCGTCGTCGTACACGAAGCCAGTGCAGCGGAACTTGAACAAGACACGGACACTTTGCATCGGTATCTCGGTGTGTCCGTTTAACAACCGCCGTGAAAGGCGGGTCCCTCACTTTAACCCCATGGAGGCAAGATCATGACTAAATACGCAAAAATAAAAAAATCAAAATCTCAGGAGGCGAGCGGTCAAACGCGTCGTTCATTCATGCAGACGGCCCTTGCTGGCGGCGTCGCAGCAGCGGGCGCCTATTTCGGAATTACACATCGGGCAAACGCCGCAGGTCCCATTGTCATCGGCCATCAGTGCGAATTGACCGGCGGCTTCTCGTCCTGGGGCTATTGGCACGATAAGTGTGCGAAAGCCGCCGTCAAACTGATTAATGAAAGCGGTGGGATCGCCGGCCGGAAACTCGAAATGGCCGTGGAGGATACGGAATCCAACCCAGCAGCCGGTGCGAGAAAACTTCGGTCGCTGATTCAACGCCGGAAGGCCTCCTTCGTTGTTGGCTCAGTTCACTCGGGTATCATGTTAGCGTCGATCCCCATAGCCACGGAATTAAAGACACCTTATTTCTCCGCAGGAGAGGCGACAGAAGCTACCGGCTCCAAAGGGTCGCGCTACAGCTTCCGAACGGGTACTGACACCTATGCACTGGCGGCGGCTGGCGTGCCCTGGGCAATGGAAAACCTGGGCAAGAACTGGACGATGATCTTCCCAGACTATGCTTGGGGCCATAGCCATCATCAAGAGCACCGCAAGCTCATTGAAGCCGCCGGCGGCAAGGTTAATGACCCAATTGCTGTGCCTCTCGGCACCAAGGACATTGTGCCCTATCTAGCCCGAATTCCAGAAGAAACAGAAGTGCTGTTCTCGGTCTTTTTTGGAGCTCTTTCGGTGGCCTTCTACACTCAGCAGAAGTCTATGCGTCTGGACGAGAAGATGAAGATGTACTCTGTTTCTGGAACAATCGAAGCTATCGATCCGCGTG
>JAPPOI010000338.1:0-2396 GCA_028818055.1 Boseongicola sp. | reverse complement strand
GCGCGACAGAAGGTGTCTACTTCCTTGAGAATTTCCCGCGTCCCTTGGAATTCAAGAATGACGAATACCACAAGCAGTTCATCGAAATGATGAATGTGGACGATGTCTACGCAAAGGAAAAGGGCTCCAAGAAGGTTATGGCCAAGAGCCATTGCTGGCAAAGCTACGAGAACTTTTTCGTGCTTAAGAAAGCCATCGAGGCGTCGGGTTGGAAGAGCAACAAAGACACACCAGGCGTCATCGAGGCCTTGGAAGGCCTCAAGATGGAAAATTCTTTAGCCCATCCGCAGGGCGCCAAGTTACTGCGCGGCGAAGACCACAGCGGCATGATTGACTGCTACATGAGCCGTGTTGAGGATTCAAAGTTCGTCATTAAGAAGCGGATCCCCCGTGCGGATTTGGAAGCGAAACTCCCGCCGCGTTATGACTTCCGTAAATACAAGCTGTAACCAATATCAAGGGTCGGTCCGTCATGGGCCGGCCCCCTTTATTTTCGAATTAGGGAGAACTGGCCATGACCCAGAAAGTCACCGTAGCGGCCGCTCATCTGTCGCCAGTCTATCTGGACACGCGGGCGACTGCTGAAAAGACATGTGAGTATATTGTGGCTGCGTCGAAAGCCGGCGTTCAACTCATCGTCTTTCCCGAGTCATTCGTTCCGGGCTTTCCCCTTTGGCCGGCTCTGTCCGCCCCGATTTACAATCACGATCTGTTTTCGCAGTTTGCTGCCCAATCCCTACATGTGCCGGGACCTGAAATACTGAAAATATGCTCGGTAGCGAAAGACGCAGGAATTTTCGTCTCCATTGGCATTTCCGAAGCGACGAGCCGCAGCGTCGGATGCTTGTGGAACAGTAATCTACTGATCGGACCCGATTGATCAATCCTCAACCACCATCGTAAGCTGGTCCCAACCTTCTTTGAAAAGATGATCTGGGCCAACGGTGATGGGGCCGGACTGAGCGTCGCCGAAACGGACATCGGTCGGATCGGAGCATTGATTTGTGGCGAGAACACCAACCCGCTCGCTCGCTATGCGATGATAGCCCAGGGTGAGCAAATTCACATTTCCAGCTATCCTCCGATTTGGCCCACGCATGATCCGTCTGCCAATGACCGCTATGATTTGGCGTCCGCTATTCGTATTCGCGCTGGAGCCCATTCGTTCGAAGCTAAAGCGTTCAATGTAGTCGCGGCAGCACGTTTGGATCACACGGTATTCGATGTTCTCGAAAAACTGGGCGATGAAGCATTGCGCATCGTTAAGGAATCGCCGAAAGGGGTGTCGATGATTCTAGGGCCTAGCGGGGTGCCAATTGCCGAGGTTACCGCTGACGAAGATCAATTGCTGATCGAGACTATCGATCTGGAAGCTTGCGTCATGCCTAAACAGTTTCATGATGTTGTCGGCTATTATAACCGTTTCGACATATTCAGTTTAAGCGTTAATCGCAAGAACCTGTGCCCCGCTGAATTCGAAGGTATGGGGGCTCGGGCCATGAATTTCGAACAACTTGAGGTCAGCGTTTTGGATTCTGAGGCGACCCCGCACTAGAGTAGCGCGCACATTCAATGAGGCATGCCTTTGAACGATCGGATGAAACAGGGGCCTAGAGGAGGCATGTCCCGGTTTGATTGGGATGACCTTGCATTGTTCCTTATGCTCGTTAGGCACAAATCGCTGAGTGAGACGGCTCGCGTCCTATCGATAACCCATTCCACCGTTGGCAGGCGCATCAAAAATTTAGAAGTTGCCCTTGGAACTAAATTGTTCGAGCGCACGGCCAGTGGTTTTCTCCTGACGGATAGTGGAGAAGTATTACTGCGTGAGGCCGAGGGGGTTGAAGCCCATGTTGCAGAGATTACTGCGGCCTTCAGCGGGGAGGCTGCTGAAGTCGGGGGCACGATAAGGGTTGCGACTATGGAGGCGCTTGGCAGCCTCTACCTAGCACCTCGGTTTGCAAGGCTTTATGAGCAACATTCTTCCGTTCGAGTCGAACTCGTCACGGCCTCTGATTGGATCAACTTGTCCAAACGCGAGGCTGATGTTCTGATAAGTTTTCCAAGACCCCGGGGTCACCGCATCGCAAGCGAGAAAATTGGAGAGTTCGCACTTTTCCTCTATGCCTCACCAGAATACCTGGCTGCGCACGGAAAACCGCGGTCGATAAGTGATCTTAAGCAGCACCAATACGTAGACTACATCGACGAATTGGTTGTCATCAGCGCGGTTCGGTGGTTGTCAGATGTCTTGCGCGACCAGGAAACTGTCTTCCGCTCCACGAGCCTGGTCGCCCAATATCATGCGGCGGTCGCGGGAATGGGGATTGTTATGCTGCCGACGTTCGTTGCGGCCGCGGACCCGCGCCTCGTCCCGGTTCTCCCCAGTGACGTCA
>JAPPOI010000048.1 GCA_028818055.1 Boseongicola sp. | reverse complement strand
CGGTGAGGCGGGGCGTTGCTGATGCAATCCTCTGGCGTCGGCAATGTCATCAATATGCTGGGGATGGCCAATGAATGCCGGTTTCCGCTGCTGATGCTGGTGACGATGCGCGGTGAGTGGGGCGAGTTCAACCCGTGGCAGGTGCCGATGGGCCAGGCGACGGAAAGCGTGTTAGAGGCATCCGGCGTGATTGTTCATCGTGTCGACGAACCGGACGAAATTGCCGAGACCGTTGAAGCTGCCGCCAAGCTTGCCTTTGAAGGTGGCCGCATGGTTGCGGTGCTGATTGGCCAACGGGTTATAGGTTTCAAGGATTGGACAAAATAATGGCGGCGCGCAGGAAAATCACTTTGGATCGCCGCAAGGTGGTCGCACGTATTCTCAAAGATCGCGGTGATCTGCTGCTGGTCACCGGGCTCGGCGCGCCGACCTGGGATGCCGCCGCTGTCGAGGATCATCCCAATAACTTTTATCTGTGGGGTGGCATGGGCGGTGCCGTGCTGACCGGGCTGGGCCTCGCTCTGGCACAGCCGAAGCGGCGTGTGCTCGTGATGACCGGCGATGGTGAAATGCTGATGGGGGTCGGCGGGCTGGCAACTGTCGCGGTCCAGAAACCGTCCAACCTCGCGATCTGTATTATTGATAACCAGCGCTATGGCGAAACCGGTATGCAGGAAACCCACACTGCCCATGGCGTTGATCTGCCCGCGATGGCGGCGGGGGCGGGGTTCCAGACTACGGCGACTGTCTACACGATGAAAGAGCTGAATGAAGCGGTCCCTGTTCTGTATGAACAGTCGGGGCCTGTCTTTGTCGATGTAAAAGTCAGCGATGCGCCGCAACCCATGACCTTGCCGCCGCGCGATGGCCCGACCTTGAAACACCGTTTTCGCGAAAATCTGCTGGGACAAATCTGATTATCTATAAGAATTATCTGCAAAAGGAGTAGGCGCGATGGCTGAACTTGAAAAATTTCAAATGGTGATAAATGGCCAATGGGTCGATGCCGCCAATGGCGAGACCTTTGAGAGCTTTGACCCCTATACCGCTGAACCCTGGGCTGAAGTGCCCAAAGCAGGCGCGGCAGATGTCGATGCGGCCGTCGAGGCTGCCTATCAGGCCGGGCGTCCGGGCAGTGAATGGCGTTCGATGACCGCCTCCGCGCGTGGTGCGCTCCTCCGCAAGTTCGGCGATGCCTTGATGGAAGCATCCGAGCATCTAGGTGAAATGGAGACTAAGGATAACGGCAAGCTGATCGCTGAGATGGGCGTGCAGTGCAAATATCTGACCCAGTGGTATCACTATTATGGTGGTCTCTGTGACAAGGTCGAAGGCTCGGTCATTCCCATCGATAAGCCGGATACGCTGAACTATACGGTCTGGGAGCCGCTCGGCGTGGTCGCCTGTATCGTACCGTGGAATTCGCCGCTGTTACTGCTGACCTGGAAGCTCGCGCCCTTACTGGCGGCGGGCAATACAACGGTGATTAAACCGTCCGAATATACCTCGGTGTCGACACTCGAATTCATGAAGGTGGTTGAGAAAGTCGGCTTTCCACCGGGCGTTATTAATGTTGTTACCGGGTTTGGCGCTGACGTTGGCGGCCCGCTGGTCGAACACCCAAAAGTAGCCAAGGTGGCGTTCACCGGGTCGGACGCGACAGGCTCGGATATCTATCAGGCCGCTGCCAAAAGCATGAAGCACGTGACGATGGAGCTTGGCGGCAAATCACCGAATATCGTGTTTGACGATGCCGAAATGGATAATGCGGTCAAAGGCGCGATCTCCGGTATTTTCGCGGCAACCGGCCAGACCTGTATCGCCGGTTCGCGACTTCTGGTGCAGGAAAGTATCCATAACGAGTTTGTCGACAAGCTCGTGGCGCTAGCGGAAACCGCCAAGATGGGCGATCCGATGAGTATGGACACCCAGGTCGGGCCGGTTACCAACATCCCGCAATATGAAAAGATCCTCGACTATATCGACATCGCCAAGGGTGAAGGCGCGGAAGCGGCACTCGGCGGTGCCAAAGCAATGGCGCCTGAATGTGGCAATGGCTGGTTTGTCGAGCCGACGATCTTTACCGGTGTGAAAAACTCGATGCGCATTGCGCAGGAAGAGGTGTTCGGCCCGGTGCTGTCGGTGATCCCGTTTAAGGATGAGGAAGAAGCCATCGAGATCGGCAATGACGTGGTCTATGGCCTCGCCGCCGGTGTGTGGACCCAGAATATTCGCCGCGCCATGATCATGTCCGACCGGCTGGAAGCGGGCACGGTGTGGGTTAACACCTATCGCGCGGTGAGCTATATGTCGCCGTTCGGTGGCTACAAACAGTCGGGCCTTGGCCGTGAAAGCGGCCAGGAAATGATCAAGGAATATCTGCAGCAGAAATGCGTATGGATTTCGACTGCGACGGATGTGCCGAACCCGTTTGTGCTGCGGTAGCCACGCGGAGTTGGTACTATAACGGTGCGACGCGAACGCCGTTTTGAAGCTTGGCCTGATCTATGGATTTCTGCACGATACCGGTTCTCTTCGCCTCGTTCAGGATGTCCACGCGAGTATTGAACGCCGCATCAGAGCATCCCTTCGGCAGGGCGGCTGCAACGCTATCGCGGTCATCGTCATGCGGGATAACGGGTAGTACTAATCTAAGGAAGATACGATTTAACCTCAGGCGGGTTTAACAAGGGTTAAAACGGCTTTGAGAGGCTTAATCCCCCTAACAGCGTTGATGACAGATGTGAACTGCCAGAGCTACTGGTCACATTCCACGCGGCGACAAAGGGTATAATTCCGTACATGCCCCACAGCGATCACAGTGACGCCCATGAGCGTTGCGACGCGTTCGCCGGTTTCTCCCAAAACGTCGTGGCCGAAGCTCGCTGCTATGACGAGGACGCTTAGACCGATAAAGCCCAGCAGCGCAACGAGCCAACTCTTATGTTTCCGACACCCCATCGACAGCGCAATGATACTGAGGGGGATGACGAGCCAAAGTAGCCAGACGTGAAACGACTCCTGTCCAAAAAGGGTTGCGCCGAGGGCAGGAAAAATTGCCAAGAGCATTGGCAGACTAAGGCAATGGATCGCACACAACCCTGACGTCGTCACAGCGAACTTGTCCAGGAATGGTATGTATTGAGAAAAATTATTCATGCTACTTTTACCTCTTCCGAACCTATCGATTGCCAGGACTTGAAAAAAGCCTCGATCGTTTTCTTCGGTATGTTGCGGGTGATAAATACAAGTTTGGATTGGCGGTCGTCCTCGGGCCAGTCATCCAGCCAAACCGGTTCGTGGAAAACATGCTGAACACCATGAATGACCGCAGGACGTCCGGGCATTTCCGCGAGATGAACCAGGCCTTTTACGCGCAGCAAATTTTCGCCTTTATCCGCAATAAGCAGCTCAAGCGCCGTGGTGAAGGTTAACGTACTGATCGGGTCTTTGATGACGAAACTATAGGCCTGAATATCCGTACCGTGCCGGTTCACATCATACCCATCGCCATGATCATGATCGTGAGAATGGTGGTGATGCTCGTGCGCGTCATGATCGTGCTCGTGGTAGGCCTCAGCATTTAGCCAGGTCTGAACCTCGTCCGGGCGGTCACTGGGGTTATATTGTCCGGTGTTGAACAACCTCGCCATAGAAAACCGGGGATCGTTGCGGTCCTGGATAATGGCGCTCGGGTTAATATTTTTGAGCCGCTCCCCAAGTCGCTGGACGTCTTTGGCTGACACGGGGTCTTTTGCGATATCTGTTTTTGTCAGGACGATATGATCAGCCACCGCGACTTGTTTCAGGCACTCGGGCTGCTTTTCCAACGTGTTTTAGCCGTTAATCACATAGACAGTTGCAATGACACAATCGAGTGT
>JAPPOI010000093.1 GCA_028818055.1 Boseongicola sp. | reverse complement strand
ATCAGGGCGCTTGAGATTTTCAAGATCCGCAATACCGAAGAAGAACGCCGCCAAAAGATTCTGGAGCTACTCGACCTGGTGAAACTGCCACGCGAATTCTCCGACAGGATGCCACGGCAGCTTTCAGGTGGACAAAAACAGCGTGTCGGCATTGCCCGAGCATTCGCCGGTGGTGCACGCATCGTGGTTGCGGACGAGCCGGTTTCTGCGCTTGACGTGTCCGTTCAGGCAGCTGTGACAGACCTATTGATGGAAATTCAGCGAAATGAGAAAACGACGCTTCTGTTCATCAGCCATGACTTGTCGATTGTGCGCTATCTCAGCGACCGCGTGATGGTGATGTACCTTGGCCATGTGGTGGAGCTTGGTGATACCGAGCAAGTCTTCTCACCGCCGTATCATCCATACACCGAAGCGCTGTTGTCGGCCGTGCCAATCGCTGACACGAGCATCGAGAAGCAACACATCGTTCTTGAAGGCGACATTCCGTCAGCAATGAATCCTCCCCCGGGCTGCCCGTTCCAGACACGCTGCCGTTGGAAAGACAAGGTACCTGGAGGTCTCTGCGAGAAAGAGGTGCCGCCCGTGCGGACCTTGGCAAACGGGCATCAGATTAAGTGTCACTTGTCCGACGAAACGCTGGGCGAAATGGAGCCAGTGATCAAAATCGCTGCCGAATAAAGACAGAAATCCAAAACGTGATAAGCTCTCCGCACTACGCGGGGAGCTTTTTTCATGACTTACTTTGATCTCGGGCAATATTCCTGCCCTGTTTCAACTTCTTCAGCGGACGCCCAAACATGGTTTGACCGGGGTCTTAACTGGACGTTTGGTTTCAATCACGAGGAGGCAGCCGAATGCTTCCGCAAGGCAATAGCGGCCGACCCTAACTGCGGCATGGCCTATTGGGGCCTGAGTTACGCTCTTGGCCCGAATTACAACAAGGAATGGGAAATTTTCGAACCGGAAGAGCGGGTCGCTATCCTTTCCGAAACCAAGGACGCATTGGACAAGGCACAATCCATTCAGTCACTGGCACCGGTTGAAAAAGCCATGATCGACGCACTGACAACGCGCTTTCCGTCTGATCCTGAAGTCGAAGACTACACGCCTTGGATAGAAGCTTTTGCCGAGGCAATGCGCCCCGTCTATGAAGAGTATCCAGACAATTTGGAGGTAGCCTCGGTTTTTGCCGAAGCACTGATGAACCGCACGCCATGGGCGCTTTGGGATTTGGAAAACGCCTGCCCGGCGGAAGGTGCGTCGACGGTGGAAGCGCGCAAAGTGCTCGAAGACGCATTCGCGAACCATCAAAGCGCATGGGACCACCCCGGGATGCTTCATCTTTATATTCACCTGATGGAGATGTCACCATGGCCAGAATTGGCCTTGTCGCACGGGGATCGGCTGGTCGATCTTGTCCCGGACTCGGGCCATCTAGTTCATATGGGAACCCACATCGATGTGCTCTGTGGTGATTACCAAAACGTCATCGACCGTAATCACAGGGCGGCCGCCGTCGACGAAAAGTACGAGGCAAAAGCCGGTGGGAAGAACTTCTATACCGTCTACAGGTTGCACAACATCCACTTCGAAGCCTACGGAGCAATGTTCATCGGCCGTAAGTCGCAGGCTCTGGCCGCGGCTTCTCGCTTACAGCGGGTTCTCCCGTCCGAAACGGTTGCCTTCTTGCCTGAGCTGTTCGAGGCGTTCTGGGGAATGCGGACGCACGTGCAGGTTCGTTTCGGATTGTGGGGCGACATTCTGGAAGAACCCTTCCCGGAAGACCGTGATCTGTTCCGCTTCACCACAGCTGTTCAGCATTATGGACGCACAGTTGCCTTGGCCAATCTTGACCGCATTGACGAAGCGAAGATCGAACGTGACGCCTTCTATGAAGCGCAAGCCCCAGTTGGGGACTCCCGATTCATGTTCAATAACGAGGCGGGCGATGTTTTGAAGATCGCTCAGTACATGCTTGAGGGGGAGTTGGCGTATAAATCCGGAGAGATCGATACTGGGCTTGATCACCTTCGCCAAGCGATCCATGCCTCGGACAACCTTGTCTACGATGAACCATGGGGGTGGATGCAGCCACCACGTCATGCACTGGCAGCGTTACTAATGGATCAAAAGCGGTTTGACGAAGCTGAACCGATTTACCGCGCGGATTTGGGTTTGGATGGAACACTGGCACGTGCTGTGCAGCATCCCCGCAACGTTTGGTCTCTTCATGGGCTCGAGGAATGCTTGCGTGTTCGCGGTGATACCGTCGAGCACCCACATGTGAAAGTACTTTTGGATCAGGCAGTTGCTCGATCCGAGGTTCCTATTCGAGCGTCATGTTTCTGCCGCTCGAAAGCAGCTTAGGCGGTCAGATTCGCGTCATACATCGGCAAGTGGTATAATGTTCGCATGAGACACGTTGCTTTCTGCCTACTTCTTCTTGCCGCACCCGCGTTTGCGGAAGAAGCTGAAAATCCTTCAGGTCGTGAGCTGATGTCTGAAGCCCTTCAGCTATTCATGCAGGGGCTGATGACCGAAGTTGAACCCGCCATGGAAGGCTTGTCAGAGCTTCTCGATAACATCGATGGTTACCATCGACCCGAGATACTGCCGAATGGCGACATCATCATCCGACGCAAACGCGCCGACGATCCGATTTCGGACGAGATTGAGATCTAGCCGCCTTTGACCTCGAAGGTTTCAACGCCCAGCGCATCTGCGAGCGACTGAAGCCGTGCCTGGGCAACTTCCCCATAAAGGTCGCGGGTGTTCGGGGCCAACTTAACTACAAGTTTCTTTTTCTTGGGGAAGTGCTTCAGCTTGCCCATGCCTTCATCATCCGATGCCGTCAGCATGGCGCCGAACCGCATGGCCTTGCCGAGGATCTCTGCCTGAGCCGTCTGTCGCTCATCAAGCATTTCAAACAACGGGGCAAAGCGCGTGTCTTCACGGTTGTTTTTGTACCGGTGAAGCAAAGCCACACCCAAGAACACACGTTCCTCGTGAGCCAAGCCTCCCAGGTTCGCGCGAGTAGCCTCATCAAAACAGACTTCGTGGCGATAATCAGGGTGCGCGCGCCAACTCACATCGTGCAGTAGACATGCCGCCTTGATCAGGCGCTTGGGTGGCGCGTTTCTTGCTGTAAAGAGAGGCAGCACAAATTCATACAACTTGCGGCCAAATCCGGGAATGCGGGCATCTTTTGCTTCGGCAAAACGACATGCCTCAATCAGAGGATCGCGACGGCGAAGCTCTTCTGGCATCTGTTCAAACAGCATACCTTCGCGGATACCGTAACTGGAAATTGCAATGTCATATGGTTTGAACTGCTTTACGAGTTCTTTCAGCACAAGCGAAGCAAGCGGCACAAGCTCCATACGGCTTGTCCCCAGCCCAGTTCGAATTCTCAGTTCTTCGGGGTTTTCCTTGGCGATATAGTCGACGGTTTTCATGACCGACCGACGACTCATTCGATATTCATGCAAGACAGCCAGAGGATAGTCGCGCCGATCCATGTCAATTCTAGCAACAGCACGCCATGAGCCCCCTACCAGAAAAAGCCGGTCCTTTTGCGCGCCCATCTGATCTTTTAACTTGGCAACTTCGTCGCGGATGTGAGCCTTTATCGCCTTCTTCCCGCCCTTGATTGTCATCAGCCGTTGCGGCCCGAGTTGGGTGCTGATGCGTTTGCCAACACGTCCATCTCTCAGTTCGGCCAGCTCCATCGATGAACCGCCTATGTCGCAGACCAACCCATATGCCCCCGGCCATCCAAGCAGGACACCCTGCGCAGACAGCCGAGCTTCCTCGTCACCTTTGATGACCCAAAGGCGGAGGCCGGTCTCGCGCCAAACTTCCTCCCTGAACGCAGGACCGTCCTCCGCCTCGCGCACCGCAGCCGTGGCCACGGCTGTCAGCGGTGCGATCTTCATGGTTTCAGCCAATCGCTGGAACCGTTTGATTGCTGCCAGGGCGCGTTCTTTCCCTTCCGGGTTAAGCCGCCCTGTTGCCGCCAGCCCAAGGCCTAAGCCTGCCATAACTTTTTCATTGAAAAAGTAAGCCGGACTGCGCGCAGCACCATCAAATACAACCATGCGTACAGAGTTTGACCCGACATCCAGAACGCCGACGCGCGATAATGCGCGTGCACTTGGATCGTCGAACAAGGGCCGCCCAAATGGCCCCCAGTCTTGGGTCGTCACAGCGTCGCCGCTGGCGTCCATTCACATCCCCCCGGGCAATGGTCGACCAAACTTTGCAACGCAAGGTGTTGCAGGTCAACGAAGATTTGGCCTCTTAGATGTTCAGCTCAACACTAACCGGAAAATGATCCGAGGCGGTTAACAAAGCCTCTCGCAACTCGGGCGTCCGGTAACAAACCGGGTCGTCGAATGGATGCCAGATACGCCACTCCGACGTTTTCTCGCGTAGATCAGGCGACACCATCACATAGTCCAGAAGCGTCTGCATCCAGCGTTTCTTGTTTGCCACCCAAAATCGGGCGGATGCTGGCATCACGCCAATTCGCCTTTGGATGACAGCTTCGGCATGAGGATCGAAGAGTTGCATCTCATCACTCTCACCGATCACAATCTCAACCCCCGATCGGCCAAAGAGCTTTTCGTATTCATCAAGACCGGGACCATCGTTGAAGTCGCCCAAGACGATCAACGGTTCTGCGGCATCAAGATGATCTTCGACACGCTCACGCAGCCAAATGCACTGCGCCAGTTGCTTGCGGCGGTTCTCAATGGCTATTCGCATCACTTCCTTGGGACGCCGTGCGCCGTGTGGAGCCTTCGACTTTGCATGAACTCCGATCATCCGCAGCGAAACGCCAGTGTTTGTTTGCACCGCAAGCTCAAGCGGCGGCTTCGACCAACGCACCGCCTCGGGTGCCGCGTCGACATCCAAATCGATGCGATACGCTGAATCGAATGTTGGCGTTCCGATAGGGTCGTGTTCAGCCGTTAAAACGTCCGGGTCATATAGAAAGGCAATCTCCTGCTGCGTTTCGTTGACGTATCCCATCACTGCTTTGCGAGCTCGCAGACCGACGGTTTCAGCAAAGTTCTCTAGCGCCAAAACACCGTCTCGACGACGGTGACTGTCCGGAGCCTCGATAATCATGATCCCATCGGCATCCAAAGCCGTGAACACAATCGCCAAAGCCGCCAATTGCTGATGCCGTTTGACATCATGTCGACCAGACCACTTGTCGTCGTCCAATAAGTTGCCGTCATCGTCGAACAAGTTCGAAAACCATTCGACGTTATATGTCGCAATACGCATCAGGCCGCTTTCGCGCTTATCTCTTCCCAAGCGCGATTGATGGCAATGAGCCGCTTTTCGGCCATCCGAATTGCCTCTTCCGGGACACCACGAGAAATCATGCGATCGGGATGACTGTCGCGCACCAGTTGTCGCCAAGCTGCGCGGATTTCATCCATCGAAGCGTCTGGCTCAACGCCAAGCACATCCCAAGGGTCCGGATCAGCGTCAGGAACGAAACGTGCGCGGACTGACCGAAATTGACGTTCACTCAAGCCGAAAATGTCAGCCACACGCTTCAGGAAGTCATTCTCAAGTTCGTGATACGAGCCATCGGCTACGGCAATATAGAAGAGCCCTTCCATCAAGTCGCAAAGGGTACCCTCGGCAGATTTGAACATTCCGGCGACCCGATGCGCATACTCTTCGAATCCAGCCACATCCTGTCTGGCCAGATCGTAAACGCGTCCCGCACTTGCCTCGTCTTCTCTGGGGATGTGAAACACTTCCCGAAAGGCCGTAACTTCATCACGCGTCACCAAACCATCGGCTTTCGCCATCTTCGCGCCAAGCGCAATTACCGCAATGGTAAAGGCAACCGAGCGCTCGGGCGGCGACCGCAATTTCTCGAAAACTTCGTACAGGCTTTGGCCTGCGCGCAGCGCTTCGATTGCATCAGTTATACGGGTCCAGATCGACATGGCGCGACCCTAGTCCGATCCTTTTGGATCGTCACCCTCTTCTGCAATCCACTTCTGCATGAGAACGAGATCCAACCAACGGCCAAACTTGAAGCCGACACGAGGCAATACAGCGATTTTTTCGAAACCTAGTGATGCGTGAAAAGCTACTCCGGCCTGGTTTTCTGCGCTGATCGCGCCCCAAAGCGAGCCTTTTCCCTGCCGCTGCGCTTCGCGCTCAAGTTCAGCAACCAAAGCCTTACCCATGCCGGTGCCACGCGCCTCAGGTGCAAGCATGACGGACTGCTCCATCGCCCGATCATATCCAGATGCTTTTCGAAACTGATCGAAGTACGCAAATCCTTGCACCCGCCCTTCAACTTCACCGACAAAAAAAGCCGGAGAGCCAGAGACCAGCGCCTCAGCATCATCAATGGTCCACTCTTCGCGTTTGAAAGAGATGGTCGTGTCGCGAATGATTGGGTTCATGATTTCGGTGACACGAATACTATCGGATGGCTTGCCCGGTCGAATAATCATGAGAGTCTTTTCTCGCCCGTGGGCGTCAAAATCGTTGCGACCAAACCGATATCTTCGGATTCCACAAAATCCACTAAATCCAATGACTTACTATCAAATTTCCGCTGACCAAGCAATGTGGCGTCCGGGTGACGCACCTCCAACTTGATCAAGCGACAGCCAACATCTGGTAGTAACTCGGTCGGATGGCCGCCTGTCTCCCACTGAAGAAGTGCCGGCGCGATGTCGTCAAATGGAAGCCGGCCCGTATCGGGCAAAGCCATTTGCCACGTGTATCGACCTCGGTTGAAACGACGCGGTTGACCTGTCCCCGTCGGTGCATCCTTCAATGCAGATTCAAGGTCCTTCGTACGACACGCCCAATTGCTCAAAATGATGTTGGGCTCACGGTTATCCATATTGAACCAACGGGGATGCGGTGGCGTGTTGCCATTGGGATCAATCGCGATGACTTCCAGATAAAGACCTAGGCCCAGCGACAGCAAACGATTGTGAGTCCCCATGAACGCATGCGTGCCAACCGCCGATAGCTCAACACCAAGGGTCTTTTCTACGTGCGCAGCGCCCGATGCCAGATCAGGCGCTGTCACAACCAAATGATCCAATTTCAATCCCGTAGTCATACCTCGTCATGAGCCTTTGTGTCGCAGGCAATCAAGACTAAATTGCACAATTTTTCAGCGGTTAAGTCAGATGAGTCGCATCTTCAGCATTTTTCGACCTACTTGCGTGAAAATTCGACCAAATCAGCCTTGATTTCCAAGGGTTGCGGTCCATCTGACAGATAATTCGGACAAAAACACTCGGATAACCAAATGCTTTCGCGCGCCTTCGACAAATTCTTCGATTCTGACTCTGCCGGAGGAATCCTTCTTATCTTGTCGGCGATTGCTGCGATGTTTGCCGCCAACTCGGCTCTCCAGCCGATTTATGACGGCGCACTTGGGGCATATTTGTCGATCACGATTAATGACGACGGTCTGTCCAAACCGTTGATCCTGTGGATCAACGATGGCCTGATGGCAATCTTCTTCTTTCTCATAGGTCTCGAGCTCAAGCGCGAGATCATGGAAGGGAAGTTGAAGAATCCACGCGACGTCGTACTGCCGGGTGCAGCAGCAGTGGGCGGCATGGCGGTTCCCGCGCTTGTATTTGCTTGGTTCAACTGGGGCAGCCCAGAAACTATGGCGGGATGGGCTATTCCGGCTGCCACTGACATTGCGTTTGCATTGGGCATTTTGGCGCTTGTCGGGACCAGAGCCCCAACATCGCTGAAGGTGTTTTTGCTAACCCTCGCGATCCTGGACGACCTCGGCGCAATTCTGATCATTGCACTGTTTTACACAGCCAACCTCCAAGTCGAATATTTGGGCTTGGCCCTGATACCGCTCGCCTTGATGCTGGTGCTGAATTTACGCGGCGTACACCGGGTTGCACCGCTGATCCTTCTCGCAATCGTCATGTGGGTCTTCGTTCTGAAGTCAGGTGTTCACGCAACGCTAGCGGGCGTGGTCGCCGCATTCCTGATCCCATTGAAAGACCGTTGGGGCAAGTCGCCCTTGCACTCGCTTGAGCACGCGCTGGCACCTTACGTATTGTACCTGATCGTGCCGATCTTCGCCTTCGCGAACGCGGGGGTTGTACTGAGTGGCCTGTCGATGGGTGATTTCCTTGCCCCCGTTCCCCTGGGCATTGCTCTGGGTCTGATTGTCGGCAAGCAGGTCGGTGTATTCGGCATCACGTGGGCCATGGTGAAGCTTGGCTTCGCGCGACTGCCGCACGGCGCAAACTGGGCCCACATCTACGGCGTGGCGTGTTTGGCCGGTATCGGCTTCACGATGTCACTCTTCATCGGTGGACTAAGCTACGAGGACCCGGCGCTTCTGAACCATGTTCGCCTCGGCGTTCTCTCAGGTTCGATCGTGTCAGCGATCATCGGCTACTCGGTTTTGATGCTCGCATCGTCTCAGGAAAAGGCACCCGAGGCCGCGGCACAACCGGCTGAGTAACGAAGTTATATCTCTCGAAAGGCATAAGCCCGGGGGCTATCCCCCGGCTTTCTTGCTTTATGTCGCTCTTGCAGCTCTGATCAGGTTCAAGATATCCGCGGCTGCCTCGGGAATATTCGTTCCCGGACCGAAAATCGCCTTCACGCCAGCCGCTTTCAATTCCTCGTAGTCTTGCTGCGGGATAACGCCACCGCAGATCACAATGATATCTCCAGCATCGTTCGCCTTCAGAGCCTCGATCAGCTTAGGTGCAAGTGTCTTGTGACCTGCCGCCTGGCTCGAGATGCCAACCACGTGCACGTCATTGTCGATCGCATCCTGTGCAGCTTCTTCCGGTGTCTGGAACAATGGGCCCACATCTACATCGAACCCGATGTCGGCAAATGCTGTCGCGATCACTTTTGCTCCGCGGTCGTGCCCGTACTGCCCCATTTTCACCACAAGCATGCGTGGGCGTCTGCCTTCTTCGTCGGCAAAGTTCTCAACGTCCTTCTGGATTGCCGCGAAACCTTCGTCGCCCTCGTACGCAGCACCGTAGACACCTGCGAGCGTTTTGACCTCGGCTCTGTGCCGGCCAAAGACCTTTTCCATCGCCATGCTAATCTCTCCTACTGAAGCGCGTGCACGCGCCGCCTCGACGGCGGCTGCCAAAAGGTTTCCGCCTTCTGATGCCACCTGCTCAAGCTCTGCCAATGCAGATTCACAGGCAGCGGCGTCTCTTTCGCCGCGTATCTTTTCCAAACGCGCGATCTGTGAGGACCGGACGGCCTGATTGTCGACTTCAAGGATGTCGATCGGGTCTTCCTTGTCCTTCCGGTACTTATTGACCCCAACGATTACTTCATCGCCGCGATCAATCATCGCCTGTCGTTTTGCTGCACTTTCTTCGATACGCAACTTTGGCATGCCGCTGGCAACCGCCTTGGTCATGCCACCCATCTCTTCGACCTCTTCCATCAAGGCCCAAGCCTGTTCCGCCAGCTCTGCGGTCAGGCTCTCGACATAGTAAGAGCCAGCCAGAGGATCGACGACGTTTGTCACGCCCGTTTCTTCCTGAAGAATGAGCTGAGTGTTCCGTGCAATCCGCGCCGAAAAATCGGTTGGTAGAGCAATGGCCTCATCCAGCGCATTGGTATGAAGCGATTGAGTTCCGCCCAAGACCGCGCTCATGGCTTCGTAGGCTGTGCGCACAACATTGTTGTACGGGTCCTGTTCCTGGAGCGAGACGCCAGACGTCTGGCAATGGGTCCTCAGCATCTTTGAGCGTGGGTTCTTCGGCTCAAACTCATCCATGATGCGCGACCAGAGCAAACGAGCGGCGCGAAGCTTGGCCGCTTCCATGAAGAAGTTCATTCCAATTGCGAAAAAGAAACTCAGTCTGCCTGCGAATTTGTCAACGTCCATGCCGCGTGCAATTGCCGTACGGACATATTCGCGCCCATCGGCCAGCGTGAAAGCAAGCTCTTGTACAAGGTTCGCGCCTGCCTCTTGCATGTGATAGCCGCTGATCGATATCGAATTGAACTTCGGCATGAAATCCGACGTGTATTCGATGATGTCAGCGACGATGCGCATGGATGGTTCTGGCGGGTAAACGTACGTGTTCCGCACCATGAACTCTTTCAGGATGTCGTTCTGTATTGTGCCTGCCAGAAGTGATTTGTCGTGTCCTTGCTCTTCCCCCGCCACAATAAAGTTAGCAAGGATCGGAATGACCGCCCCGTTCATCGTCATCGACACGGTCACCTGATCAAGCGGAATGCCGTCAAACAGGATCTTCATGTCCTCAACACTGTCGATCGCAACACCTGCCTTGCCGACGTCCCCGATGACACGTGGATGATCACTGTCGTATCCGCGGTGTGTCGCCAGATCGAATGCGACCGATACACCCTGCTGACCAGCAGCCAAATTTCTGCGGTAAAATGCATTCGATTCCTCAGCCGTTGAGAAACCAGCGTACTGACGAATTGTCCAAGGGCGCCCGGCATACATCGTGGCCTTCACGCCCCGTGTGAACGGCGAGAACCCCGGTGTGGACCCCATGTGATCCAATCCATCCAAATCTTCTTGCGTATAAAGCGGTTTGACATCGATTCCTTCGAGCGTCTCCCAGTTCAGGTCCTCCAAAGGGCGGCCCCGAAGCTCTTTTTCTGCCAGTTTTTTCCAATCGGTCATGACGAGATCCCCGTGTTCACGGAAGTTTTCGGACGAAATTGAGCGTTTTCGCGCAAGTGAACCCTTCGAAAATCGTGTTCACGCCATATATTTGGCTGAGAAGGAGACCCAATGACGGCAAAATTCGCTTTGGTAGCATCCGCGTTTTTGGCATTGGCATCAGTAGCCAATGCTGCTGATGGCGCGTCTACAGACATGGATTCTGTTTCGCTTTGGCAGGCTGATCGTTCGATCATCTTTGCAGCCGAAGACGTCGCGCTTGACGATCTGCGATGGATCGCGCGCCCGTTGATCGTATTTGCCGATACCGAGGCTGATCCATCCTTCAAAGAACAGATCGAATTCCTCACAGATCGGATCGACGAACTGGCTGAGCGTGACGTCATGATCATCGTCGATACCTCGCGTGATGATCCAAGCGACATTCGTCGGAAACTCCGACCACGAGGCTTCCAGATCACGCTGATTGGGAAAGATGGAGGGGTAAAGCTGCGCAAACCGTTCCCATGGGACGTGCGCGAGCTAAGTCGCGCCATCGACAAAATGCCAATGCGGCAACAGGAAATCCGCGACCGGCGGGCCGAAGAAGGCTGAGTTAGCATCACTCGAACTCCATGATGACTTCGTCAACCTGAAGGCTGTCACCAGCCTTGGCATTGATCTTGGCGATCACGCCTTTCTTCTCGGCGCGCAAAATGTTTTCCATCTTCATGGCCTCGACGGTGCAGAGCGCCTGACCTTCCTGGACTTCCTGTCCTTCTTCGACATCAACCTTCACGATCAATCCCGGCATCGGGCAAAGCAGCATCTTTGACGTATCTGGCGGGGTCTTCTCGGGCATGCGGGCGTACAACTCAGCCGCGCGCGGGCTTTGGACCGTAACTTCAAGGTCTGCGCCGCGGTGGCGAATGCGGAACCCACGTGGCTGCCGGTCGACCTTCAGGGTCAGCTTAACCGCACCTTGCCATTCAGCCGCGCCGCTTTCACCAGGCACAATCTCGTTCGGTTCATGGAGGCACGCGATCGAAGCCCCCGGCCGCCAGGCCAGATTCACCTCTAGCGGATCACCGTCTGACCAAAGCTCAACCGGATGCGCCACTTTGGGATCGTCGAGGAAGTAGTTGTACTCATTTGGTTCGATCACCGCATCAAAAACGTAGGACGCACCACCTACGTTCACTGCATAAGACCGATGTAGGTCTTTGCGGCGTTCGCGCATTTGACCGGTTATCTTCAAATCGCGGCAATCGACGACGTACTGCATGGCAGCTGCGGCTT
Organism: Boseongicola sp.; assembly: GCA_028818055.1. GTDB lineage: Bacteria > Pseudomonadota > Alphaproteobacteria > Rhodobacterales > Rhodobacteraceae > JAPPOI01. The sequence goes on along the minus strand of JAPPOI010000093.1, from coordinate 5,145 downwards.
GCGCGATTTCAGCGATTGTCTCTTCCGGCAATTCCACGCCTTCAAACCCATCAGGGTATTCCTCGGCAATGAATGCCGTAGTCATGTCACCTGAGATGAATTTCGGATGGTCCATCACTGCGGCAAGGAAGGGAATGTTGTGTCCGATGCCTTCGACTTCAAAGGTATCAAGCGCGACGCGCATCTCTTCTATGGCGGCGTCTCGCGTCGGTGCCCAAGTGCACAACTTTGCGATCATAGGATCATAGAACATGCTGATCTCGCCACCCTCATACACGCCGGTGTCGTTGCGCACGGCACGTGCTTCCTCGGCCACTTCAGCCGGTGGCCGATAGCGTGTCAGTCGCCCAATCGACGGCAAAAACCCACGGTATGGGTCTTCGGCGTAAAGGCGGTTTTCAATCGCCCATCCGTTGATCCCAACATCACTTTGGCCGATCGAGAGCTTTTCGCCGGCTGCGACACGTATCATTTGCTCCACAAGGTCGACGCCAGTGATCAACTCGGTCACAGGGTGTTCGACCTGAAGGCGCGTGTTCATCTCGAGAAAGTAGAAGTTTTTGTCGCCATCGACGATGAACTCGACGGTACCCGCGCTGGCGTATCCAACCGCCTTTGCCAAATCGCAGGCTTCTTTACCCATGGCTTGGCGCGTCTCTTCATCCAGAAACGGCGAAGGAGCTTCCTCAACGACCTTCTGGTTCCGGCGCTGGATCGAGCATTCGCGTTCATTCAGATAAATGCAGTTCCCGTGGCTGTCTGCGAGCACCTGGATCTCAATATGGCGGGGCTGCGTGACGAACTTCTCGATGAAGATCCGGTCATCACCGAAAGACGCGGCAGCTTCGTTCTTTGACGACTGAAAGCCTTCACGAGCCTCCTCATCGTTCCAAGCGATCCGCATGCCCTTACCGCCGCCACCGGCGCTGGCCTTGATCATCACCGGGTACCCGATCTCTGTTGAGATCTTCACGGCTTCATCGGCATCTTCGATCAAACCCATGTATCCTGGCACAGTCGAAACGTCGGCATCCTGAGCAATCTTTTTTGAGGTGATCTTGTCGCCCATTGCTTCGATTGCGCCCTTTGGGGGGCCGATAAAGGCAACGCCCTCTTTTTCAAGCGCCTCGGCAAATTTTGGGTTTTCGGACAGGAAACCATAACCAGGATGCACGGCCTCAGCGCCCGTTTGGCGGATGGCATCCATGATCTTGTCGATCACGATATAGGATTGGTTCGCCGGGGGTGGACCGATGTGAACAGCTTCATCTGCCATTTTCACGTGCAGAGCGTTTGCGTCCGCATCCGAGTAAACGGCAACCGTCGCGATACCCATTTTTTGGGCGGTCTTGATAACGCGACAGGCAATCTCGCCTCGGTTGGCGATCAGGATTTTCTTGAACATGAACTGTCCCCCAACGGCCGCAATTGCGGTCGCACAAAAGAAAGGGCTGCCCGACCCAAAGGTCGGACAGCCCGATGAATAGATGCGACCGTCACGGTCGCGATGATTGTGTTAGATGTCGTTTGCCAATGCGCCGGCCGCGGCTCCAACCGCTGCGCCCGAGATGCATTCGCCATCTTCGAAGATTTCGCCAGCTGCACAGCCGATCGCTGCACCGACAATGGCGCGTTCCAGATCGCTGCCTTCGTTACATGCGGTGACGCCAAGAAGCGCCGCAATGGCGAGGAATGATAATTTTTTCTGCATTTGTTACTGCCTCCTTCCAGGTGTTCTGCACACTCCTTAAGTCCAAGCATCACAGTCGAAGGCTTTTGCGCAAGCAATTTCTGCATGTGCAAAGAGTTTTCGGCAATCAGCCGCGCAAGTCGAGAGGGCCTGACGCGAACACTTGCGCCAGACCCTCTGGAAGGGGAAGGGTAACGGTTTTGAGTTGTGAAAGCGCTAATTTTGCTGGAGGGGTACGCCTTCAAATTCACTGTGCAACGTGGCGAGGATTCGAAAAAGTCCCACGAATTCAAAGCGTCATCACCGGCAGACCGCCGCTCGTTTCGATATGTGGCAAGCGGATTCATGCCACCCAAGTTCCATCGAAAGCATCGGGAAAGCTGGCTCTTGCAAGCGGTTCATCCAAGACAAGAAGTGCTTCATAGCTTTCCGGATCAAACGGATCTTCGGCCGGTTTGACTTCGCGACCAAAGAGCCAGCTCAACCGTCCAGCATCAAGATTGCCGCGCTCGAATGGTTCGTCGCCGAAGTGCTCCCACAAGCACGCGACAAAAGCAGCATCTGCTTTGCGATCCGCGGACTTGCGATCTGCATGCCTTTCACGGCGCACAAGCTTGGTCACACCACGAGGATTCGCGCGGCGGATCGTGAATTGGAAATCTGTTCCGGGAAAACGTCCAGGAAACCCGCGATGCTTCAGCATAAGCCATCTCCTGGGAAGATGGCTTGGGGAGTTATCCGGACACCGCTAAGGGTGTCCGGATAGTAAGATGTCTTACATCTTGTCCATTGCCGGTTCGTCCATGACCGGCTCTTCGACAAAGATAACCTCTTCTTCCTGCTGAGCGCATGCTGCGACAACAGTGAACAGGCCAAGTGCCAAGAGGGCTTTAAGAGATTTCGACATTTCTGTCTCCTTTTGGGGGTATTCAGATGTAAAGAACAATCAGCTAGTGCTGATGTCTTACATCTTGTCCATGGTTTCTTCTTCCATAACCATAGTTTCCATTGCCTCTTCTTGCTGTGCGCAGGCCGCGACAACGAAAAGGAGGCTAGTAGCAATAAGAGTTTTGAGTGTGATCGACATGTTCGTCTCCCTCGTTCTTCCTCAGTCAAATTAGCGTAGTTTGACACTACACGGGTCACGGCGGCGGGCCTGACCAAAAGTACTTTATCCGACAAAACGTTAGCACCCAATCGCGAAAACGCAAAATTGGCGGATAAATGCTGAATACCCCGGAATTCGAGGATTGTGGCGTCTTCAACAGATATTCGACGCAATCTCGGCGATGTGTGTCTTGGATGCATCATCAAAGTGGGATGTTGTCGTGCTTTTTCCATGGGTTCGAAAGCGACTTGGTCTTCAGCGAGGAAAAAGCGCGACACACACGACGGCGCGTAGAGTGCGGCATGATCACTTCGTCAATAAATCCGCGCTCGGCAGCCCTGAACGGATTGGCGAAGTTTGCCTCGTATTCTGCCGTCCGAGCAGCAATCTTCTCAGGATCACCCAGCTCAGAGCGATACAGTATCTCGGTTGCACCTTTTGCGCCCATCACCGCGATCTGAGCTGTGGGCCAAGCATAGTTGAAGTCACCGCGAAGGTGTTTGGACGACATAACGTCGTACGCACCACCATAGGCTTTCCGCGTAATGACGGTAACTTTCGGAACTGTCGCTTCGCCATAAGCGAACAACAGTTTCGCGCCGTGCTTGATAACACCGCCATATTCCTGGCTGGTCCCTGGCAGGAAACCCGGAACGTCGACAAGCGTCAAAATCGGGATTTCAAACGCGTCGCAGAAGCGGACAAAGCGCGCGGCTTTGCGAGACGAGTCGATGTCAAGAACACCGGCTAGAACCATCGGTTGGTTGGCGACAACCCCTACTGTCTGTCCCTCCAAACGGACGAAACCGGTGATGATGTTTCCGGCAAAATCAGCCTGAATCTCGTAGAAATCGCCTTCGTCCGCGATTTTAAGGATCAGCTCTTTCATGTCATAAGGCTGATTTGGATTGTCCGGGATCAGCGTATCCAGACTGTCTTCGATCCTTTCAGAGTCATCGAAACTTGGACGCACAGGCGCCTTGTCGCGATTGTTCAGCGGAAGGAAATCGAACAAGCGACGGATTTCTGCCAAGGCCTCAACATCATCCTTGAAGGCGCCATCGGCGACCGAGCTTTTCTTCGTATGTGTCGAAGCGCCACCAAGTTCCTCGGCTGTGACGACTTCGTTCGTGACGGTCTTAACCACGTCTGGCCCGGTGACGAACATGTAGCTGCTGTCCTGCACCATGAAGATGAAGTCTGTCATCGCCGGAGAGTAAACCGCACCGCCAGCGCAGGGGCCCATAATAACGCTGATCTGCGGCACGACACCTGACGCCATGACGTTGCGCTGGAAGACTTCGGCGTATCCAGCCAAGCTGGCCACACCTTCCTGAATGCGCGCGCCACCTGAGTCATTCAAACCAATGACCGGCGCACCATTTTGCATCGCCATATCCATGATCTTGCAAATCTTCTGAGCGTGGGTTTCAGAAAGCGAACCGCCGAATACCGTGAAGTCCTGACTGAAGACGTAAACTTTGCGACCGTTGATCGTTCCCCAACCTGTCACAACGCCATCGCCGGCAGGTTTGCTCTCAGCCATGCCAAAATCCGTCGCCCGATGGGTCACGAACATGTCGAATTCTTCAAAAGAGTCGTCATCCAACAAAAGCTCGATACGCTCACGAGCGGTCAGCTTGCCTTTGGCGTGCTGCGCTTGAACACGTTTTTCACCGCCTCCGGCACGGGCGTTTGCCCGGCGATCTTCAAGTTCTTGCAGAATATCTGACATGGGGCCTCCATCTGTTGGGCTTCAGGTATCGTGAAGTGATCAGTCAGGGAAGCAAATTCCCGAATATTTGCAAATATTGTAATTTGCGAATGGTATATTTTGCAAAATTGCAAATCCATTTTTCTGCACATCTGATTGCAGTGGACACCCCGTCGCGTCGGGACTACGGCTTGCAGATGGCCTCACACACCGCGACACGCTTCCTAGACAGGGCGACACCTCCGCACCTGTTCACACTGGTTTTGATGGCCGGTGTGGCGGCAATGAACATGAGTGCGTTCCTGCCGTCGCTCCCCGCGATGACAACATACTTCGATACAGATTACGGCATCATGCAGCTGTCGGTATCTTTGTATCTGGCGGGCACTGCAGTACTGCAGCTGATCATAGGCCCAATCAGTGACCACCTAGGGCGACGTCCAGTTGTATTAGGAAGTCTCGCGGTCTTTGTTCTGGCAAGCATCGGGTGCCTTTTGTCACCGTCGATCGAAGTATTTCTTGCATTCCGGATGCTTCAAGGGACCGTTGTTGTCGGTCTGGTGTTGTCGCGAGCGATCGTACGGGATCTTTACGACCAAGACGAAAGCGCATCGATGATCGGCTATGTCACGA